>NZ_QFPF01000125.1 GCF_003248605.1 Microbacterium sp. | reverse complement strand
ATCTCAGGCAGATTCGCCGCGCCGGGAGCTGGCGGCTCCGGCGCGGTGTCTGAAGCGGGAGCGATCTCTTTCGTGGGCATGCGGTGGTCCTCTCTCATGGCATATGACGCTATGCCGTCTCTCTGATTGCTACACTCTAGCATCACGTATTACGACGTCAAGCCGTGAGGAGTCCGCGTGGCGGAAAAGGACGAGAGTGATCTACTGACTCTCGAAGATCGAGCGTTTGCTAGGGCTCTGCGGAGCGTGCGAGAGGCTCGTGGCTGGAGCCAGGGAGAGCTCGCGTCTCGGCTTGTCGATCGAGGGCTCCGGCACGTCAGTCAGGTGACCATCTCCCGGATCGAGCAGGGCAAGCGCGCCGCGAGGCTGGGCGAAGCGGAGGCCATCGCGGGCTTGGTAGATCGACCGCTCGCCCTGATGACGTCCATCGATAAGAGGGCCCAATTCGCTCTCATGAATCTTGACCTGATCGGTCGTGGGGTGCAGGTTGAACGAGATCTCCTCGCGCTGGCTGAGACTGCCGGGGTTACTTGGGCCGATATGGAGGTTGAGCTGTTGGCCTTCGAGCGTCTCTCTGCTTCGGCGAGTGTGCGGGAGCGGGAGGTTGAGGCTGAGACCAGAGAGGCGATGGAGCGCTATCGGACCGCGGCGCAGTCGCTTCTGAGCATCCCGCTTGCCGAAGAGTTCGCCGAGCACTTCGAGAAGCACAGAGGCAAGCGGCGCGATGGTTGGAGTGAGTTGGAGAAGACCGTTCGTGACGAGTCGGCAAATGGCCAGGCCGCGGACCCCGCTGAGTAGTCACGGCGCGATCAGCGTCGTCGAGATCTCGCCGGGTCGGTGGCGAGCGCGCACACGGTATCGGTTCGATGATGGTCGGCTGCGGCAGGTGGAGCGGTTCGCGGCGACGAAGGCGAAGGCGACGACGTCATTGCGGGCGGCGTTGACGACGTTGCAGTCGGCGTCGGGTGTCGAGGTGCGGCGTGAGACGAAGCTGCGGGATCTCGGCAAGCGGTTCTTGCAGGCGAAGGCGGGGCGAGCGCCGCGGACGGTGGAGGCGTACACGCACAGCGTCGAGCGGGTGATCGGGCCGCGGATCGGTGACCTGTCGATCGCTGAGGCGACACCGGATCGCTTGCAGCGATTCCTTGACGTCGTCGCGCTCGAGAATGGCCCTGGGGCGGCGAAGACGGCCCGGGCGGTGCTGTCGGGCATGATGGGCCTCGCCGCGCGCTCAGACGCCGTCAGAGCGAACCCGGTGCGCGAGCTCGCCGCGGTCGAGTCGACCCGGCAGGGTGCCGTGGCGGTGCCGCTCGACGAGCTCGCCGGCATCCTCGAGCGGGTCGCGGCCGATGAGCGCCTCGTCGAGGTCGACATGGTCGATCTGCTGGTGTTCATCGCCGGCACGGGCGTGCGGATCAGCGAGGCGTGCGCGCTGCGCTGGGATGACGTCGACCTCGCCGCCGGCACCGTGCGAGTGACGAAGTCGAAGACGAGCGCGGGGGAGCGTCGCATCACCGTGCCGGCCGCGCTGCTGGGCATGCTCGGCGATCGCCGTGTGCGGGGCGGGCCGAACGACGATGCCGTGGTCTTCCCGACCGTCCTCGGCCGCGAGCGCAACCCTCGAGCGGCTGCACGGGAGTGGGCGGCCGCGAGGGAGCGGCTCGAGCTGCCCGAGGGCTACACGTTCCACGCGTTCCGCAAGACCGTCGCGACCGCGCTCGATCAGGCCGGCCTCACGGCGAGGGACGTCGCGGAGTACCTCGGGCACACGAACCCGGCCCTCACGCAGACGGTCTACATGTCGAAGACGGTCGGCGGTCGGCGGGCTGCGGACGCTCTAGACTCGGTGTTGAGAAAATGAATGTGCGGGGTTTGTGCGGGGTCGAGTGCCACCTAACTGCTCAGCATCACCAGAAATCCGCGTGATTACGCGCTTCGCCGCCGGCTTGGCGCAATTGGTAGCGCACCTAACTTGTAATTAGGGGGTTGCAGGTTCAAGTCCTGTAGCCGGCACGCATGAGGGGGTCGCGGGTGCACCGACGGCTTCCCGCTCCGGTCGCCGTGGGCGGCGCCGTGCTGGTGGGGGCGCTCACCGCCGTGCAGACCCACATGAACGGCGCGCTCGGACGCGCGCTGGATGACGGCTTCGTCGCCGCCGCGATCTCGTTCGGGTCGGGACTCGCCCTCGTGCTCGTCCTCGTCGCCGTGCTGCCCGCGGGCCGCGCGGGAGTCGGCCGGCTCGTGCGCGGCATCCGCGTGCGCGGGGTGCCGTGGTGGATGCTGTGCGGCGGCGCCGCCGGAGCCTTCACGGTCGCGAGCCAGGGCTTCACCGTCGGTGTGCTCGGCGTCGCCCTCTTCACGGTCGGGGTGGTGGCGGGGCAGACCGTGTGCGGGCTCGTGCTCGATCGCGCCGGCTTCGGACCTGGCGGCGCCGTCGCGGTGACGCTCGGCCGCACGGCCGGCGCGGCGCTGGCCCTCGCGGGCGTGGCCGTTGCGGTGGCGGGAGTTCCGGCGGGCGTGCCGTGGCCCCTGCTCGTGCTGCCGTTCCTCGCCGGCGCCGGTATCGCGTGGCAGCAAGGTACGAACGGGCGCCTGCGCCAGCGGATCGACTCGGCGATCGTCGCGACCGCCGTGAACTTCGCGGGCGGCACGCTCCTGCTCGTGATCGCGGCGGCGGTGCGCGTGGCGGTCGTCGGACCGCCCGAGGCTCCACCGGCCGATCCCTGGGTGTGGCTGGGCGGCGCGACCGGTGTGGTGTACATCGCCCTCTCTGCCGCCCTCGTCCGCCACACGGGCGTGCTGCTGCTCGGGCTGGGTTCGGTCGTAGGCCTGCTGACCACCTCGCTCGTGCTCGACGCGCTCGATCCGCCGGAGGGAGGCGGCGCGCTCGTGCCGGCGGCGGTCGCCGCGGCGATCGCCCTACTGGGTGTCGTGGTGGCGGCGCGCCCGTGGCGCCGCCGGTCGCGTCAGGGCTGAGGCATCCGCGAGACGAAACGGCGCGCGTCGACGCCGCGCCGGTACCCGCCCCGGCGCCGGTCGGGTTTGCCGCCGACATAGAGCCAGCCGAGCAGGTCCTCGCTCTTCTTGAGCCCGTGCGCCTTGGCGACCGCTTTCGCGCGGGTGTAATGGCCCGTGCGCCAGATGACCCCCCACCCCGCCTCGTCGAGCAGCAGGCTCAGCACGTGGGCGACGCCCGAGGCGACGGCCTCCTGCTCCCAGCGCGGCACCTTGTCACTCTTCCGGGGGCTCGCCACGACCGCGATCAGCAGAGGGGCGCGCAGCGGCTTGCTCGAGATGCCCTTGTCGCCCTCGGCCTTGGCGATGGCGCGGCCGAGGGTGTCGCGGTCTTCGCCGCGCAGCTCGATCAGGCGCCAGGGGGTGAGGCCCGAGTGGTCGGCGACGCGCCCCGCAGCCGAGACGAGCTCGAGCAGTTCGGCGTGCGAGGGCGCCTCGGCGGTCACCTTCGACCAGGAGCGACGGGCGCGGACGGCGTCGAAAGCGGTCACGAGGCTGCGGTGAACCCGAGCGCAAGCGAGTTCATGCAGTAGCGGTCGCCGGTCGGCGTGCCGTAGCCGTCGGGGAACACGTGGCCGAGGTGCGATCCGCAGGTGGCGCAGCGCACCTCGGTGCGCAGCATCCCGTGCGTGCGGTCCTCGATCAGCTCGACCGCCTCGGGGCGGACGGATTCGTAGAAGCTCGGCCACCCGCAACCCGAGTCGAACTTGGTGCCGCTCCGGAACAGCTCTGCATTGCACGCGGCGCAGGTGTACAGGCCCGCGCGGCTCTCGTCGAGCAGCTCGCCCGTGTAGGGGCGCTCGGTCGCGGCCTGGCGCAGCACGGCATACCGGTCGGCGTCGAGCTGCTCACGCCACTGCGCGTCGCTCTTGTTGACGGCGTAGGTCATGTCTCCTCCTGTTCGCCTTCTATTCAACCCCGGATCTGTCGGGTCGGTTCCCGGTTCGCGGGATTGAATGGGGGGATGCCGTCACACGATGCCGCTTCGCGCTACGCGCGGTTCGCCCGCGACGAGGCGCCGGGCCGCTCGCCGGTCTACGAGGAATGGGCGCGTGCGGTGGCGGACTCCGCGTCGGCGTGCGCCGTGATCGACCGGCTGCCCGCGAACCGGCGCCAGCCGCCGCTCGTGTTCGCGGTGGCGCGGATGCTGGGGGCGCGGCCCTTGCCGGGCGTGCCGTTCGTGGAGTGGCTCGTGCGTCACGCGGACGCGCTCGTCGCCGAGGCCGCTCGACGCTCGGTGCAGACGAACGAGCCGCAGCGCTGTGCGGCGCTCGTGCCCGCGCTCAGTCTGATCGAGGGGCCGATCGCCCTCATCGAGGTGGGGGCCTCGGCCGGGCTGTGCCTTCTGCCCGACCGGTACGCCTACCGGTATCGCGGGGCGGCCGAGGTCGATCTCGACCCCTCGGGTGGGTCCTCTGTCGTGCTCGAGTGCGAGGTGCGGGACAGCAGCGTGCGGGGCCGCGGCGTGCCCGCGCTGCATCTGCCCGAGATCGTCTGGCGCGCGGGCATCGATCTGGCACCCCTGAACGCGGCGGATCCGAGTGATCGGGCGTTCCTGACGACGCTCGTGTGGCCGGGCGAGACGGGCCGCGAGGCGCGCATCTCCGCGGCGCTTGACGTCGCCGCGGCCGACCGACCGACGATCGTCGCGGGCGATGCGACGGATGCCGGGGCGCTCGAAGCCCTCGCCGCCCGGGTCCCATCGGGGGCGACACTCGTCGTCTCGACACCCGGCGTGCTCCCGCACGTGCCCTTCGCGGGCCGGCAGCGCATGCGGGCGGCGATCCGCGATGTGGGCGCGCGCTGGGTCTCGCTCGACCCGCCGGGGCTCGAGGCGAGTGCGGGGGAGGGGGTGGACGGGGCGAGGTGGCCGGGCTTCGTGCTCGGGCTGGACGGGCACGCGCTCGCCGCGTGCGACCCGCTCGGGGGCTGGCTGGAGTGGCGTAACGGCTCGTCGCGCGCCGCGGGTTAGCGTGGGGCCATGCCCGAGCCCCTCACCGACGACGAGCGCGCGATCCTCGCGTTCGAGGGCGAATGGCTGCGGCACGCGGGCGCGAAGGAGCAGGCGATCCGCTCCGACCTGGGGCTCGCCCCGGCCCGGTACTACCAGCTGCTCGGCCGGCTCATCGACTCGCCCGCCGCCCTCGCGCACGACCCGATGCTCGTGCGGCGACTGCGCCGACTGCGCGACCAGCAGGAGCGCACCCGGCGCGCGCGGGAGCGGGCGCTTCCCGCCGAGTTCCGGGGCTGACGCGCCCCGACCTCTGCCGGGCCTCGCCCTGACGCGCCCCGCCCCCTGCCGGGGCCGCGGGGACGCCGCCGGTAGCATTCTCTGGTGCCCACGCCCCCGAAGGACCGATTCGACGACCTGCCGCCGTCCGCCGGTCGGGTCGGGGCGCACCGCGCCGAGAACCCTCGCGTGCGCGGGTGGGTCGTCTTCCTCTGGGCGCTGGTCGCCACGATCGTGCTCGTTGCGGCCGGCATCTTCGCCACCCTCCTCGGGCAGGGCCGGATCGTGCTGTTCCCCGAGCCCGTGCCGACGGTGGCACCCACACCCACCGTCGCCCCCGTGGTCGATACGTCCTATTCGGTGCTTGTGCTCAACGGCACCCCGCAGGACGGTCTGGCCACTCAGCTCAAGGACGAACTCGTCGCGCAGGGCTGGGCGGACTCGAACGTCATCGCCAGCAACGCCGGAGACCGCGAGTTCGCCACGACGACCGTCTACTACGCCGCGTCCGAGGCCGAAGCGGCCGCCCGCGGACTGGCCGATCTGATCGGCGCGGCCGAGGTCATCCTCGACCCCGAGTACCCGCTGCCGGGCACCGCGGCGACGCAACTGACGGTGGTCATCGGTCTCGATCGAGCGACCGAGGCCCCCGCTCCCGAGGAGTGATCCGCACCCGCTGAGGGGTGGATGCCGCCCCTGATGTTTCCGCGGAGTTAAGAGTTCGCGGCCTGCATGTCAACAGTGGCGCCAGCGGCGTTTCAGGGCGCGCGGCGCTGGTTATTCTGGCGCAGACGCACCCCCCGCAGCACAGGAGTACACGCATGGCCCAAGGCACTGTCAAGTGGTTCAACGCCGAGAAGGGCTACGGATTCATCACCGTGGCGGACGGCGGTCAGGACGTCTTCGTCCACTACTCGAACATCGACATGACGGGTTTCCGCGTGCTCGAAGAGGGACAGGCCGTGGAGTTCACGGTCGGCTCGGGGCAGAAGGGCCCCCAGGCCGAGTCCGTCCGCGTCGTCGCCTGACCCCGACGTGATCGGGTCCTCGCGGAGGACACATCGCGCCCGTGCCGCCGTGTCGACCGGTCTCGGTCGTCGCCGCCGCCTAGTGTGACGCGCATGATCCCGACCGCGCGCCGGCGCGCGACCTCATCGCGCGCGCCCCGCCGCCGCTTCGTCATCGCCGCGACGTCTCTGGCGATATCGCTCTCCGCCGTGCTCGCCGGGTGCGCGGGCGCACCGGTCGCAGACCGCACGAGCGCGGCAGCCACCCCGACCGCCACGCCCTCCGAGACGGCCACCCCCACCCCCACGCCCGAGCCGCCCGCGACGGCGCTCTCGCCGCTGCGGGGAACCGAGGTGCTCGCCGACTCGATCACCGGTCCCGCCCTCACCGCCAAGATCGACAACCATCCCGCCGCCCGCCCGCAGGTGGGGCTCGAGCGTGCCGACATCGTGTTCGAGGAGCTGGTCGAGGGGGGGCTGACCAGGTACGTGGCCGCGTGGTACTCCGATGTGCCGGAGCAGATCGGACCGGTGCGCAGCATCCGCCCCATGGATCCCGACATCGTGAGCCCGTTCGGCGGGGTCATCGCCTACTCGGGCGGTCAGCAGCGGTTCGTCGACATGATGGTCGCAACGAACGTGCACAACGCCATCCACGGCGGCGCCGACGATGCCTACATGTTCCGCACGCGGACCAAAGCCGCCCCGCACAACGTGCTCGTCGAGGCGCAGCGGCTGCGGGCCGCCTATGCCGGCATCGCCCCGCCCGCGCAGCAGTTCGCGTACTCCGCGCGGCCGCAGACGGCCTCCGCGGCGGCGTACGGGTCGCCGGCCGCGGGCTTCGACCTCTCGTTCTCGCCGCGCGAGACCCGCTCGTGGCGGTGGGATGCGGCATCCACGCGTTATCTGCGTGCACAGAACGGCGTGGCCGATCTCGACGCGTCGGGGGCGCAGCTGGGAGCGACGAACGTCGTCGTGGTCTCGGTGGACATCGACTGGGCCTACGGCGAGATCCCGCGCACCGTCATGGTGGGCTCGGGCACCGCGTGGATCGCGACGGGCGGCAAGGTCGTGCAGGCGACGTGGACCAAGCCGTCGCGAGAGGCCCCGATCGCGCTCACGAACGCGTACGGCATGCCGATCTATCTGGCGCCGGGCAACACGTGGGTCGAGCTCGTGCCGGCCGGATACGGCGGGGCGGTGGGCGTCGTCTGAACGCCGCGCCACGGGGCGGCGCACGGCGGCTTGCACTCTCCAGGGGCGAGTGCCAGAATGGGTTAGCACTCGATCAAGTTGAGTGCTAAGTCCAAACGCCTACGTCCGGGAGGGACGACACACTTATGGCAAAGATCATCGCTTTCGACGAAGAGGCCCGCCGTGGCCTCGAGCGCGGCCTGAACATCCTCGCCGACGCCGTCAAGGTGACGCTCGGCCCCCGCGGTCGCAACGTCGTGCTCGAGAAGAAGTGGGGCGCCCCCACGATCACGAACGACGGCGTCTCGATCGCCAAGGAGATCGAGCTCGACGACCCGTACGAGAAGATCGGTGCGGAGCTCGTCAAGGAGGTCGCCAAGAAGACCGACGACGTCGCGGGTGACGGCACCACCACCGCGACCGTGCTCGCTCAGGCGCTCGTCAAGGAGGGCCTGCGCAACGTCGCCGCCGGCGCCGACCCCATCTCGCTCAAGAAGGGCATCGAGAAGGCCGTCAAGGCCATCACCGACGAGCTTCTCGCCAGCGCCAAGGAGGTCGAGTCCAAGGAGCAGATCGCTGCGACCGCCTCGATCTCGGCCGCTGACCCCACCATCGGCGAACTCATCGCCGAGGCGATCGACAAGGTCGGCAAGGAGGGTGTGGTCACCGTCGAGGAGTCGAACACCTTCGGCACCGAGCTCGAGCTCACCGAGGGCATGCGCTTCGACAAGGGTTACATCAACCCCTACTTCGTCACCGACCCCGAGCGCCAGGAAGCGGTCTTCGAAGACCCGTACATCCTGATCGCGAACCAGAAGATCTCGAACATCAAGGACCTTCTGCCCATCGTCGACAAGGTGATCCAGGAGGGCAAGGAGCTCCTCATCATCGCCGAGGACGTCGAGGGTGAGGCTCTCGCGACCCTCGTGCTCAACAAGATCCGCGGAATCTTCAAGTCGGCCGCCGTCAAGGCCCCCGGCTTCGGCGACCGTCGCAAGGCGCAGCTGCAGGACATCGCGATCCTCACCGGCGGCCAGGTCATCACCGAAGAGGTGGGCCTCAAGCTCGAGAACGCGACGACCGACCTGCTCGGCCGCGCCCGCAAGGTCATCATCACCAAGGACGAGACCACCATCGTCGAGGGTGCCGGTGACTCGGCTCAGATCGAGGGTCGCGTGACCCAGATCCGTCGCGAGATCGACAACACCGACAGCGACTACGACCGCGAGAAGCTCCAGGAGCGCCTCGCCAAGCTCGCCGGTGGCGTCGCCGTCATCAAGGCGGGTGCCGCGACCGAGGTCGAGCTCAAGGAGCGCAAGCACCGCATCGAGGACGCCGTGCGCAACGCGAAGGCGGCCGTCGAGGAGGGCATCGTCCCCGGTGGTGGCGTCGCGCTCATCCAG
>NZ_QFPF01000030.1 GCF_003248605.1 Microbacterium sp. | reverse complement strand
GCGCGCCCAGTACGGCATCCGCGAGAAGCAGCTGCGCATCGCGTTCAACGAGGCCCGCCGCACCGACGGCCTGACCGGTGAGAACCTGGTCGAGCTTCTCGAGATGCGTCTGGATTCCCTCGTGCTGCGCGCGGGCTTCGCCCGCACCACGGCGCAGGCCCGCCAGATGGTCGTGCACCGTCACATCCTCGTCGACGGCCAGCTCGTCGACCGTCCCTCCTTCCGCGTGAAGCCGGGTCAGCTCATCCACGTCAAGGCCAAGAGCGAGGGCACGGAGCCCTTCCAGGTCGCCGCCGCCGGCGGTCACGCCGACGTGCTGCCCCCCGTTCCCGGCTACATCGAGGTCGAGCTCGACAAGCTGCAGGCGCGCCTCGTGCGTCGCCCCAAGCGCGCCGAGGTGCCCGTCACCTGTGACGTGCAGCTCGTCGTCGAGTACTACGCCGCACGCTGACAGACGTCGCGAGACGACAGTCCAAGGGCGCCGGATCCGCAGAGGATCCGGCGCCCTTCGCCGTCCGCGGCTACGATGGTTGCGGGTCGCGCGCGCGGCCGCGTTCTGCGAGGAAGTGGTGACATGAAGAACCTGACGTGGTTCATGCTCGGCGTGATCGGGGGGTTCGTCGCCGCGCACCTCGTCAACAAGAACCCGGCGGGCCACGAGGCCCTCGCCGAGGTCGATGCGCGCATCGGCGAGTTCACCGACCGCATCGCGGACGCGTACCACGCGCAGGAGGCGCAGTTCGCGTCGTTCCTCGACGACGCCAAGAGCGTCGCCGGCCGCGCGGCGGAGGCGGCGACGGATGCCGCCCGCCCCGCCAGCTCCGACTGACCTTTCCCCTCCCGGCGCCCCGCGAAGCGGTGGCTGCTCCCGCATGCAAGGAACGACGCCGCCATGAAGACCGCTGATATCGCGAAGCGCTACCTGAACTACTTCGAGAAGAACGATCACGTCATCGTCCCCTCGGCGTCGCTCGTCACCGACGATCCCTCGCTGCTGTTCACGGTCGCCGGCATGGTGCCCTTCATCCCGTACCTCACCGGAGTCGTGCCCGCTCCGTACAAGCGCGCCGCCGACGTGCAGAAGTGCATTCGAACCAACGACATCGAAGAGGTCGGTCACACGGCTCGGCACGGCACCTTCTTCCAGATGCTCGGCAACTGGTCGTTCGGCGACTACTTCAAAGAAGGCGCGATCGGCTACGCCTGGGAGCTGCTGACCGCCACCGAGGCCGACGGCGGTCTGGGCTTCGCGGAGCGGGATCTGTGGGTCACGGTCTACGAAGACGACGACGAAGCCGCCGCGCTGTGGCAGAAGGTGGCGGGGGTTCCCGCCGAGCGCATCCAGCGGCTGGGCAAGGACGACAACTACTGGTCGACGGGCCAGCCCGGCCCCGCCGGCCCCTGCTCCGAGATCTATTTCGACCGTGGCCCGGCGTACGGGCGTGACGGCGGCCCGGCAGTCGACGACAACCGCTTCACCGAGATCTGGAACCTCGTGTTCATGCAAGATCTCATCACGAACGTGCGCAGCAAGGTCGACTTCGACATCGTCGGCGAGCTGCCGATGAAGAACATCGACACCGGCATGGGACTCGAGCGCGTCGCCTTCATCAAGCAGGGCGTCGAGAACATGTACGAGATCGACCAGGTCCGCCCTGTTCTCGACCGCGCCGTCGAGCTCTCGGGAAAGAAGTACGGGGCCGAGCACGAGGACGACGTGCGCTTCCGCGTCATCGCCGACCACGTCCGGTCCTCTCTGATGCTGCTCTCCGACGGGGTGACGCCCTCGAACGAGGGTCGCGGCTACATCCTGCGGCGCCTTATGCGACGCTCCGTGCGCGCGATGCGTCTGCTCGGCGTCGACGGCCCCACCTTCCCCGAGCTCTTCACCGCCTCCCGCGACGCGATGGGTTCCGCCTATCCCGAGCTCGAGAGCGACTACGCACGGCTCTCGGCGTACGCCTACGCGGAGGAGGAGACGTTCCTGCGCACCCTCGCCGCGGGCTCCACGATCCTCGACCTCGCGGTGACGCAGACGAAGGATGCCGGGGGCACATCGCTCGCGGGCTCCGAGGCGTTCCTGCTGCACGACACGTACGGCTTTCCCATCGACCTCACACTGGAGGTCGCGGAGGAGGCCGGCATCACCGTCGACCGCGCGGCCTTCGACGCGCTCATGCAGGAGCAGCGCACGCGCGCCAAGACCGATGCCAAGAGCCGCAAGCGGGCGCTCGCCGATCACAGCGTGTATCGCGAGTTCCGCGCCCAGGGCGAGACCGTCTTCACCGGCTACACGGATCTCGAGACCTCGTCGCGTGTGCTCGGCGTGCTCGTGGACGGGATCTCCGTCGACCGGGCGAGCGTGGGTCAGGTCGCCGAGGTGATCCTGGGCGAGACCGCTCTGTACGCCGAATCGGGCGGTCAGGTGGCCGACAAGGGCGTCATCGTCGGTCCCGGATTCGAGCTCGACGTCCTCGATGTGCAGAAGCCGGTGCCGGGCCTGGTCAGTCACACGGTTGAGGTGACGGCGGGCGAGGTGTCGGTGGGTGCCGCCGCCACGACCGTCGTCGACGCCGCGAACAGGCGCGCCGCGCGCCAGGCGCACTCGGCCACCCACCTCGTGCACGCGGCGCTGCGCGACACGCTCGGCAAGAGCGCGACACAGGCGGGATCGCTCAACCGGGCAGGCTACCTGCGCTTCGACTTCACGTGGGGTCAGGCCCTGTCGGGCGAGACGAGATCCGAGATCGAAGAGATCGCGAACAACGCGATCCGCGACAACCTGCCCGTCGAGACGCGCGTGCTCTCTCTCGACGAGGCCAAGCAGGCCGGGGCGATGGCACTCTTCGGTGAGAAGTACGGCGACGTCGTCCGCATGGTCGACATCGGCGGACCCTGGTCGCGGGAGCTCTGCGCGGGCACGCACGTGTCCTCCAGCGCAGAGGTCGGACTCATCTCCCTCGTGGGCGAGTCCTCGGTCGGCGCCTCCAACCGGCGTATCGAATCCCTCGTGGGTCTGTCGGCGTTCCGCGAGCTCGCCGCGGAGCGTGCCATCGTCTCCCAGCTGACCACGACGCTGAAGACCCCGCGCGATCAGCTGCCGGAGCGCATCGCGGAGCTGACGGCGAGCCTCAAGGCCGCCGAGAAGAAGCTCGCGGCCCTCGAGGCGCGCGCCCTGCAGGATCGTGTTCCCGCCCTCGCCGCCACGGCCGAGCGCGTCTCCGGCTTCGCCGTGGTGACGGGTGCGGCGGGCGCCGTCGCATCCCAGGACGACCTCCGCCAGCTGGTGCTCGGGGTGCGCGACCGGCTCGGCTCCGAGCCGGCGATCGTCGCTCTCGGCGGCGAGGTGTCGGGGCGCCCGGTGGTCATCGTCGCCACGAACGACGCAGCCCGCACGCGCGGCGCCAAAGCGGGCGCGCTCGCGAAGATCGCGGCCTCCGCCCTCGGCGGAGGCGGTGGCGGCCGTGACGACATCGCTCAGGGCGGGGGTGCGGATGCTGCGGCCCTGCCCGCAGCCCTTGCCGATGTCCGCGCCCACATCGAGGCGACCGCGGCGTGACGGGTTTCCGCGCGGGCGTGCGGCTCGGCGTCGACGTGGGCAAGGCCCGCATCGGCGTGGCACGGTGCGATCGCGACGGTCTGCTCGCCGTTCCCGTCGAGACGGTGCCGCGCGAGGGCCCGGATCCCCTGGCGCGGATCACGGCCATCGCGCGCGAGTACGACGCGGTCGAGATCGTCGTGGGGCTCCCCGTGAGTCTGTCCGGCGGCGAGACGGCGTCGACGGCCGACGCCCGGGGGTTCGCGGAGCGTCTGGCGACGGCATCCACCCTGCCCACGCGGCTCGTCGACGAGCGTCTCAGCACGGTGAGCGCACACGATGCCCTGCGCCGATCGGGCCGCAGCCAGCGTGGGTCACGTAGCATTGTCGACCAGGTCGCCGCGGTCGTGCTGCTCCAGCACGCCCTCGATGTCGAGAAGCGGACGGGACGCCCTGCGGGCGAGCCCGTCCTTGCCCAGGAGTCCACCTGATGCCCGATGACAAGCCCCCTGCCGATGACGACTTCGCCGCGCTCTTCGGCCGGCTGCCCGATCCCCGCGGGCGCACGGTGACCGACGCCGCCGAGGCGGAGGGTTCGGGCGCCTTGGGCTCCGAGGCGCCGCCGCCCGTGCCCGCCGAATCCGCGCGGGATGCGGCGGCCCGGGCGTCGCGCCAGCAGCAGGGCGGCGCGGCCGACAGCGCGCACGGCACCGGCGCCCCCCTGTCGCGGCGGGAGATGCGCGCTCTGGCGTCGGCCCAGGCCGCGCAGGAGCAGCCGGATTCCGCCGCGGAGGGTGGTCGGCAGCAGTCCGCTGCGGAGGCCGCTCCGCGGCAGGGGCCCTCGAGTGAATCACAGACGGCTCCGGTCGCGGCGCCGCGAGCTGCCGACGCGCCACCGGCGGGGGCTGCCACGCCGCCGCTGACCCGTCCGCGTCCGCCCGAGGAGTCGGGGCCCCCTCGTTCCGGACAGGCACCGGCTGCCGCGTCGATGACCCTCGATGACCTCTTCGCCGAGGAGAAGGCGATTGTCCACGCCAAGGCGGAGCGCCGCCGCAATCGCCGCATCGGCGGATGGATCGCGCTCGGAGTCGTCGTGCTGATCATCGGAGGCATCGCCGGCGCCGGCGCATGGGCCTGGAACACGTATGAGGACCAGATCCGCGCCGTGCTCGGCTGGCAGGAGCCGATCGACTACGAGCCGGGCATGGCCACCGGCGAGGTGCTCGTCACCGTCGTCGACGGCGACACCGGATCGACGATCTCCGACACGCTGTACGCTGCGGGAGTCACGATGACGCCCGAGGCGTTCTACGCCCACATCCTGACCCTCGACGCGGTTCCGACGTTCTACCCCGGCGTCTTCCGGCTGCAGGAGCAGATGACCTCCGCCGCCGCTCTCGAGGCGCTGCAGAACCCGGACAACCGCATGGAGAACTCCGCGCAGCTGCGCGAGGGCTTGACCGTCGACCAGTCGCTGCCGCTGCTGGCGGATGGCATCGGCCTGCCGCTCGAGGATCTCCAGGCCGCCGTCGCCGATCCGGCTGCATACGGTGTTCCGGCCGACAGCATGGAGGGGTGGCTCTTTCCCGCGACCTACACCTTCAATCCCGGAGTCAGCGCGAGCGAGGTCATCCAGACGCTGGTCGATCGAACGATCCAGTCCCTCGACTCGGCAGGGGTTCCCGTCGAGGAGCGCCAGCGCATCCTCACCATCGGGTCGATCATCGAGAGGGAGGCGCGATTCGAGCAGGACTTCTATCGCGTGTCCCGAGTCATCTACAACCGCCTCTCACCGGACAACGACGAGACCAACGGCCTGCTGCAGATGGACTCGACCGCGCAGTACGGCTACGGCGAGATGCACGATGGCACCGTCTCCTCCAGCGCCGAGGCGCTCGAGGACGACAACCCGTGGAACACGTACGTCAACACAGGCCTTCCGATCGGTCCCATCGCCAACCCCGGCGACACCGCCATCGACGCTGCGATGAACCCCGAGGACGGTCCCTGGCTCTACTTCGTGACGGTCAATCTCGACACCGGAGAGACGATCTTCACAGAGACGAACGCGCAGCATCAGCAGGCCGTCACCCAGTGGCAGCAGTGGTGCCGTGAGAATCCCGAGTCGGGATGCTGAGGTGACATCGGGTTCTTCCCCCATCCATCTGGCGGTGTGGGGGAGCCCCATCGCGCACAGCCGCTCGCCGCAGCTGCACGCGGCCGCGTACGCGGTGCTGGGCCTGGATTGGGAGTACGACCGGCGTGACGTCGACGCCGGCGCGTTCGACGGGGCGCTGGCGGGACTCGATCGCCGCTGGCGCGGGCTGTCTCTCACGATGCCCCTCAAGGAGAAGGCGTTCCGCGCGGCCGTGCACCGCGATCGGCGCGCCGAGCTCACCGGAGCGGTGAACACGCTTCGACTCGACGCCGATGGCCCCCGAGGCGTCAACACCGACGTCGGAGGTCTCGTGCGCGCGCTGCGCGAGAGCGGTATCGACCACGTCGACACCGGGCGGATCGTCGGTGCCGGCGCGACGGCATCCTCGGCGCTCGTCGCGCTCGGCGAACTGGGTGCGGGTTCCGTGGTCGTGCTCGCGCGACGTCCCGAAGCGGTCGCACCGATACGCGCGCTCGGGGCGCGGATGGGCGTCGACGTCCGGGCGCACGCGCTCGGGTCCGCGAGCCTCGCGCCCGCGGACGTCACGATCGGTACGCTGCCCGGAGGAGTCCGCCTCGACGATGACATCGCCGACGCTGCGCTGGATGAGTCCGGGCCGCTGCTCGACGTCGCCTACAGTCCCTGGCCTTCGCACCTGGCCGAGCGGCAGGGGGCGCGCGGCGGGGCGGCGATGTCGGGCCTGTCGATGCTGCTGCATCAGGCGGTGCTGCAGGTGCGATTCTTCGTCAACGACGACGTCGAGATCCCGCTCGCCGCCGAGGAGGCCGTCATCGCCGCGATGCGCCGCGCGCTCATGGGAGACTAGGGGAATGCTCCGCGTGCTCACGGCCGGTGAATCCCACGGCCCCGAACTCGTCGCCGTCATGGAGGGCCTGCCCGCAGGCGTCCCCGTCTCGCTCGACGCCATCCGCGCCGACCTCGCCCGCCGCAAGCTCGGCTACGGACGCGGCTCGCGCATGAAGTTCGAGGAGGACGAGCTGACCCTCTCGGGCGGCGTGCGTCACGGGCTGTCCCTCGGCAGCCCCATCGCCCTGCGCATCGGCAACACCGAGTGGCCCAAGTGGGTCGAGGTGATGAGCCCCGAACCCGTCGAGCTCACCGAGCGCTCGCGCGGCCGC
This sequence comes from Microbacterium sp., assembly GCF_003248605.1. GTDB lineage: Bacteria > Actinomycetota > Actinomycetes > Actinomycetales > Microbacteriaceae > Microbacterium. The sequence continues at coordinate 35,822 of NZ_QFPF01000030.1, read as the reverse complement.
GGAGCGGCACTGACCCGCCCGCGCCCGGGGCACGCCGACCTCGTCGGCATGCAGAAGTACGGCTTCGACGAGGCGCGGCCCATCCTCGAGCGCGCGAGCGCGCGCGAGACCGCGGCCCGCGTGGCCCTCGGCGCCCTGGCGCGCGGGTTCCTGGCCGAGCTCGGCATCCGCCTGGTCAGCCACACCCTCTCGATCGGACCCGTCCGGGTGCCCGAGGGGGCAGCGCTCCCCACGGCGGACGACGTCGACGTGCTGGACGCCGATCCGCTGCGCTGTTTCGACGCCGACACCTCGGAGCGGATGGTGGCCGAGGTCGACGCCGCGCGCAAGGACGGCGACACGCTCGGCGGGATCGTCGAGGTGCTCGCGTACGGCCTGCCGCCCGGGCTCGGCTCGCACGTGCACTGGGACAGACGACTGGACGGCAAGCTCGCGCAGGCGCTGATGAGCATCCAGGCGATCAAGGGCGTCGAGGTCGGCGACGGCTTCGAGACCTCGCGGCGCCGCGGCTCGGCCGCGCACGACGAGCTCTTCGTCACCGGCGAGGGCGTCACCCGCGCAACCGATCGCGCGGGGGGCACCGAGGGTGGCATGTCGACGGGCACCGTGCTGCGCGTGCGGGCGGGCATGAAGCCCATCGCGACCGTGCCGCACGCGCTGCGCACGGTCGATGTCGCCACCGGCGACACGGCGGCCGCGCATCACCAGCGATCCGACGTGTGCGCCGTCCCGGCGGCCGGCGTGGTCGCCGAGGCCATGGTCGCGATCGTTTTGGCCGGGTCGGTGCTGGAGAAGTTCGGCGGCGACAGCGTGCGCGAGACGCGCCGCAACCTCGAGGCCTACCTCGCCGAGATCCCCGCGGCTCTGCGCACGACTCCCGCCTCGGAGGCGGCGCTCGTCGAGCATGACCTCCTCGGCTGAGCCGCCCGCCGTCGTCTTCGTGGGGCCGATGGGCGCCGGCAAGACGAGCATCGGGCGACGCGTCGCGCGGGGTCTGGGTGTGGGCTTCACCGACACCGATCGGGTCGTCGTGCAAGAGCACGGCCCGATTCCCGACATCTTCGCCGCGCACGGCGAGGCGCGGTTCCGCGAGTGGGAGCGGGAGGCCGTGACGCAGTCGCTGCAGCGCGGCGGAGTGATCTCGCTGGGCGGGGGAGCGGTGCTGGACGCGGGCACGCGGGCGGCACTGGCAGGCCACCGCGTCGTCTTCCTCACCGTGACGCCACGGGCGGTGTCCGCGCGCATCCGCGACGGAAACCGGCCCCTCGTCGAGGGTGACGATCCCCTCGCGCGATGGCAGCAGATCTTCGACGAACGGCGACCCCTGTACGAGGAGGTCGCCGACCGGACGTTCGACACGTCGTCCGGACCGATCACGGGGGTCGCGGACGCGATCCTCGACTGGCTGAGGGGCGAGAAGTGAGCGAGACGACGACGATCGCGGTGCAGGGCGACTCCGGATACGAGATCAGTGTGGGGCGCGGCATTCTCACCCGCGTCGCCGACGCCCTGGAACCGAGCGTCCGCAAGGTGCTCGTGGTGCATCCGCCCACCCTCGGAAAGCGGGCCGCCGCGCTGCGGGAGCAGCTCATGGACGACGGGTCGCGCGAGGTGCTGCTCGCCGAGATCCCGGATGCCGAGGCGGGCAAGCGCATCGAGGTCGCGGCGTTCTGCTGGCAGGTCATGGGGCAGGCGGACTTCACCCGCACCGATGCCGTCGTCGGCTTCGGCGGGGGAGCGGTCACCGATGTCGCGGGGTTCGTCGCGGCGACGTGGCTGCGCGGCGTGCAGGTCGTGCAGGTGCCCACCACGGTGCTCGGCATGGTCGATGCGGCGGTGGGCGGCAAGACCGGCGTGAACACCGCCGAGGGCAAGAACCTCGTCGGCGCATTTTGGCCGCCCCGCGCGGTCGTCTGCGACCTCGACACGCTCGACACCCTGCCGCAGAACGAGGCCGTGGCGGGCTTCGCCGAGGTGGTCAAGGCCGGGTTCATCTGGTATCCCGAGATCCTCGACCTGATCGAGGCGGATCCGGCCGCGGCGACCGACCCGTCCAGCCCGGCGTTCCGACGCTGCATCGAGCTGGCGATCGAGATGAAGGCCCGAGTGGTCGGCGAGGATTTCCGCGAGGCGGGCCTGCGCGAGGTGCTCAACTACGGACACACCCTGGGTCACGCGATCGAGCACGCCGAGCGCTACCGCTGGCGACACGGCGCGGCGATATCGGTGGGCATGGTGTTCGCCGCCGAGCTCTCCCGGCTGGCCGGCCGTCTTCCCGACGCCGCCGCCGCCCGGCACCGCAGCATCCTCGAGACGCTCGGGCTGCCCGTGACCTACCGCGCGGGGGCATGGCCCCAGCTGCTGGCGACGATGCAGCGCGACAAGAAGAGCAGAGGCGGGATGCTGCGCTTCATCGTTCTCGACGATCTCGCACGACCGACCGTGCTGCAGGCCCCCGACGAATCGCTGCTCTTCGCGGCCTACCAGGAGGTGGGGGCATGAGTGCCGAACGCCGTCTCCTGCTCGTCAACGGCCCGAACCTCAACCTCCTCGGCACGAGGGAGCCCGGCATCTACGGCTCGTCCACCCTCGCCGACGTCGAGGAGATCGCCACGCGCGCGGCCGCGGATCTCGGTTTCTCCGTGCGCGCCGTGCAGAGCAATCACGAGGGCGTGCTGATCGATGCGATCCACGCCGCGCGCGAGGACTGCGCCGGCATCGTCATCAATCCGGGCGGTCTCACGCACACCTCGGTCGTGCTCCGCGACGCGCTCTCGGGCGTGGCGCTGCCCGTCGCCGAGGTGCACATCTCGGACGTCCGCGCGCGCGAGTCGTTCCGCCACTTCTCGTACGTCTCCGACGTGGCCGCCGTCCACGTCATCGGCGAGGGCGCCCAGGGATACGCGCGGGCGGTGGAGCGGCTCGTCGCGATCATCACGGGCACCGCCGAGGGCTGACCCGCAGCGCCCGGCGAGGCATCCCGTAGAATCGAACGTCGGGCCCGGTCGGGCCGCATCCTCCCGGGTCTTGCACCCGTCATCCCGAAGGACCTCTCACCCTCATGGCATCCACCGCAGACATCAAGAACGGCGTCGTCCTCAACATCGACGGGCAGCTCTGGGGCGTCGTGGAGTTCCAGCACGTCAAGCCCGGCAAGGGCGGTGCGTTCGTGCGCACCAAGCTGAAGAACATCATGTCCGGCAAGGTCGTCGACAAGACGTTCAACGCGGGCTCGAAGGTCGACATCGAGAACGTCGACCGCCGCGACTTCACGTACCTCTACAACGACGGCGACAGCTTCGTGTTCATGGACATGGCCGACTACGACCAGATCAACGTGTCCGCGACGATCGTCGGGGACGCCGCCAACTTCCTGCTCGAGAACCAGCAGGTCACGATCGCCACCAACAACGGCAATCCGCTGTACGTCGACCTCCCCGCATCCGTCGTGCTCGAGATCACCTACACCGAGCCCGGTCTGCAGGGCGATCGGTCGTCGGCCGGCACGAAGTCCGCGACGGTCGAGACCGGCTACGAGATCCAGGTGCCGCTCTTCCTCGAGACCGGCACGAAGGTCAAGGTCGACACGCGCACCGGGGACTACCTCGGCCGCGTCAGCTGAGCTCGGCGGTCCTGCCCGATGAGTGCCCGCACGAAGGCGCGCAAACGCGCGCTCGACATCCTGTTCCAGGCGGACGTCCGCGGCGACGAGACCGCGGTGATCCTCGCAGCGGAGGCCAAGCGCGCCGTGGGCGAGCCCGCCCGCGAGGCGTCATGGCTCTATGCCCGCGAGATCGTCGACGGGGTGATCGATCATCGCGATGAGATCGACGAGATCATCACGACGCACGCGCGGGACTGGAAGCTCGATCGCATGCCCGCCGTCGACCGCGCGCTGCTGCGGATGGGTGTGTGGGAGGTGCTCTTCAACGACGGCGTGCCGACCGCCGTCGCGATCGACGAGGCCGTCGAACTCGCGAAGGAGTTCTCCACGGACGACTCCGGCGCGTTCGTGCACGGCGTGCTCGCGCGCGTCGCCCGCGCCGGCTGACGCGCGCACCGGCTCGCGGCGAGGCCGGGTCGGCGCCGTGTCGGAGCGCCCTGCGAGGATGGAGCACATGCCTGCGCCCTTCGTCGCCCCCGACGCGATCCGACGCCGCGCGATGGGGGCGGGCTACGAGCGCGGCGTGCGGTACTTCCGCAGCGGCGCCGTGCGCGACATCGCATGGGATGATGCGACCCGCGTCTTGACGGCGCAGGTTCGCGGCAGCGGAGCGCACCCCTACTCGTGCACGATCCGCCTCGATCCGGGGCGCCCCGCCGCCCCGATCCTCCTGGCGGTCTGCAGCTGTCCGATGGAGGCCGACTGCAAGCACACCGTCGCCGCCCTGCTGGCGAGCAATGCAGCCCTCGAGGGTTCGTCCGCAGTATCGGCGCCGGCGGTCGTCTCTGTGGGAGTCGACGTTCCCGTCTCCCGTGCACGCGCCGATTCGGCACCGTCCTGGCGCGACCTCATGCCCGGTGCTCCCCACGATTCCCGGTCCGTTCCCCTCGCCCTCGGCTTCGACCTCACCCAGCGCAGAGCCGCGGATCATTCGGCGTGGATGCCGCGCCGGGCCGAGCCCGTGACGCCACGCTCCGTCAGCCGGAGTGCGAGCGAACTCCTTCTGCGCGCCCGACCCCTGATGCGCAGCCCGAGCACGGGCGCGTGGATCAAGGGCGAGGCCTCCTGGGAGGCGGTGCGTCGCCCCGGAGGTTCGTTCGCGACGGCGCAGGCGCGGTGGTTCGCCGAGCTCTACAGCATCGCCCGCGACGTGTTCGCCATCGGGGCCTTTCCCGACTCGTCCGATGCGGTCACGCTCGACACCGTCGGCTCCGTGCTGCTGTGGCCACAGCTGCGGCGGGCCGAACGGCTCGGGATCGCGCTCGTGGGAATGAACCGGCTGAGCACGGTGACGCTCGCTTCCGAGGCCGAGTCGGCCATCCGGATCGAGCCCGCGGAGACCGGCGGGCTCCGGGTCGAAGCCGAGTTCGTGATCGCCGGGGAGAGCTGCGACGCGGCGTCCGTGCGCGCGATCGGCCGCAGCGGCGTCTACGCGTTCGCGGTCTCGGACGACAGCATCCGCGTCACTCTTGCGGAGGTGCCGCTGAGTGATCCGGTGCACGCACTCGTGTCGGCCGGCGGCCACATCGCGGTCGCCGAGGGGGAGACGGAGGAGTTCCTGCGCGAGGGGTCGCCGAGGCTCGCTCGTCGGGCCGTGGTCCGCGCGAGCGGTGGCGTGTCGATTCCGCCGGCACACGATCCGACGCCGGTGCTGAGCGTCGAGTTCCGTGCCGCGGACACCCTGCACTACGCGTTCGCCTGGGACTATCCCGGCCTTGCGCGAGCGCCCGAATCGGGCGCTCCGGACTCCGGCGATCCCGACCGGGACCGCGGCGCGGAGGAGCGGATCCTCCGCGAGGTCGAGGCCGCGTGGACCGGTGGTCTCGAGCTTCCGTTCCAGCCGGCGGGCACGCTGCAGGAGGTCGCGACGGCCGAGTTCATGACCCGGGTCGTGCCGGCGCTCGAGCGTCAGGGAGTCCGCGTCGAGACCCGCGGCACCCGTCGCGCGTACCGCGAGTTGACGGGGGCGCCGCGGATCACCGTATCGACCGTCGAATCGGCAGATGCCGACTGGTTCGATCTCGGCGTGATCGTCGCGATCGATGGCCGCACGATCCCGTTCGCGCCCCTGTTCACGGCGCTCACCCTCGGCAAGAAGAAGCTGCTGCTCTCGGACGGCCGCTACTTCTCGCTCGCACATCCCGCCCTGCACCGTCTTCGCGATCTCATCGACGAGGCGGCCGACGTCGCGGAGTGGGAGACCGGCCCGCGCATCAGTCGCCACCAGAGCTCGCTGTGGGCGGACTTCGAAGACGTCGCCGATGAGGCCGTGCCCGCGCGAGCGTGGCGCGCGGCGGTCGAGGGACTGCGCCACATCGATCATGTCGAGCCCACACCGGCACCGTCCGGCCTGCGCGCACAGCTGCGGCCCTACCAGAAGAGCGGATTCGACTGGCTCGCCTTCCTCTGGCGGCATCGCCTCGGCGGTGTGCTCGCCGACGACATGGGGCTGGGCAAGACGGTGCAGATGCTGGCGCTCGTCGCGCACGCGAAGGAGAGCGGTGAGCATCGTCCGTTCCTGGTCGTGGCCCCGACATCGGTCACCTCGACGTGGCGGGACGAGGCGCTGCGGTTCACTCCGGGGCTGCGCGTCGCATCGGTCGGCTCGACACGGGGCAGACGCGATGCCTCGGTCGGCGCTCTGGCGGCGCAGGCGGATGTGGTGGTGACCTCCTACGCCCTGCTGCGGCTCTCCGAGGCCGAATTCGGCGACGTCGAATGGGCCGCGGTCATCCTCGACGAGGCGCAGTTCGTCAAGAACCCGCAGACCAAGCTGCACCGCGCCGCGCAGGCGCTGCGCGCCGACGCCACATACGCCATCACGGGAACGCCGCTCGAGAACTCGTTGATCGACCTGTGGTCGATCCTGGCGCTCGCAGCCCCCGGACTCTTCGCGTCGGGGCGGCGATTCCGCCAGGACTACGTCGCGCCGATCGAGCAGGGCAAGGTTCCCGAGAACCAGGAGGGTGGCGCCTATCGCGCGGCGCGGCTCGAGCGCCTTCGCCGGCGCATCCGCCCGCTCGTCCTCCGTCGCACGAAAGAGATCGTGGCGCCCGAGCTGCCGCCCCGGCAGGAGCAGCAGCTGCACATCGAACTCTCACCCGCGCACCGGGGTGTGTACGACACCGTGCTGCAGCGTGAACGGCAGAAGGTGCTCGGCCTGCTCGACGACCTGGATCGCAACCGATTCATCGTGTTCCGATCGCTGACGCTCCTGCGCCTGCTCAGCCTCGCGCCGGAGCTCGTCGACCCCGCACACGCGTCCCTCGGATCGAGCAAGATCGACGCGCTCGTCGACCAGTTGGGCGAGATCGTCGCCGAGGGTCACCGCGTGCTGGTCTTCAGCCAGTTCACGTCGTTCCTCGCGCTCGTCGCGCGGCGTCTCGAACGCGAGCAGATCGGCCACACGCAACTCGACGGATCGACCCGTCATCGGGACGAGGTCATCGCGCGTTTCCGCGCGGGCGAGAGCCCCGTCTTCCTGATCAGCCTCAAAGCGGGCGGGTTCGGGTTGACGCTCACGGAAGCGGACTACGTGTTCCTGCTCGATCCGTGGTGGAATCCCGCGGCCGAGGCGCAGGCCGTCGACCGCACCCATCGCATCGGGCAGGACCGCACGGTCATGGTCTACCGGATGATCGCCTCCGACACGATCGAAGAGAAGGTGATGGCGCTGCAGCAGCGCAAGGCGCGGCTCTTCACGGCCGTCATGGACGACGAGGCGCTGTTCGGGCAGACGCTCTCGGCCGACGACATCCGGACCCTGTTCGAAGGGTGAGGGATGCCGTTTTGCCCGGTCCGTCGACCGGGCCCGGACGAGGGCCGCACGTAGAATCGAGGAGTTCACGAGACGACCCGACGGGAGCAGCATGAAGATCACGGGACTCGGACACGCCGGCATGTTCATCGAGACGGCGGGGGGATCCATCCTCTGCGACCCGGTGATCGGCCCGAGCTTCTTCGGGTCGTGGTTTCCCTTCCCAGACAACCGGGGCCTCGATTGGGAGCGATTCGGCGCCGCCGACTTCCTCTACATCTCGCACCGGCACCGCGATCACTTCGATCCTGCGCTGCTCGAGCGCTACGTGCGCAAGGACATCCGCGTCCTCCTCCCGGAATACCCGACGGACGACCTCGAGAGCGACCTGCGCGCGTGCGGATACGACAACCTCGTCTACACGCGCGGCGGTGAGCCGCTGACCTTCGGCGCGCTGACCCTGATGGTCACGCCCCTGCGCGCACCGAGCGACGGGCCGATCGGGGACTCCTCTCTCAGCGTCGATGACGGCACCGCCAGCATCCTGAACCAGAACGACTCGCACCCGCTCGACCTCGAGAAGCTGCTGTCGTTCTCCAAGCCCGAGGCGTACTTCACGCAGGTGTCGGGGGCGATCTGGTGGCCGATGGTCTACGACCTGCCTCAGGACGCGAAGCAGAACTTCGCAAAGCTCAAGCGCGACGCCCAGAACAAGCGGGCGATGTACTACATCGAGAAGGTCGACGCGCCGCACGTGTTCCCCATGGCGGGTCCGCCGATGTTCCTGCGCGAGGAGCTGTTCCGCTACAACGGCATCGGAGAGCATGACGACTCGATCTTCACCGATCAGCGTCAGTTCCTCGCGCACATGCGCGAGCAGCGCCCCCAGCAGAAGGGGTACGAGTTCGTGCCGGGCACCGTCGTCGAGCTGAATTCCGGCGCCATCTCGGTGACCCAGACGCTCTACACGGACGACGAGATCGACCGCATGTTCGACGACAAGTGGGCATATCTCGCCGAGCAGCGCGACGGGCGAGCGGACGAGATCAGGGCCGAGGAGGCCACGAGGGCCGAGGTCCTGCCCCCCGCCGAGATGCTCGCCGCGATCAAGGAGTGGTGGGAGCCGCTGCTGCGCCGCGCCCGCACGATTCGCAACGGCGTCGGCGGCAACGTGCGCTTCCGCATCGGCGAGCTCGACATGGTCGTGGACTTTCCGAAGGCGAAGGTGCGCGAGTATGCGAGCGAGGAGTGCATCTACTGGTACACGATCCCGGCTGATCTGGTCTCGACGAACATCCGCGACCACGAGATCGACTGGTCCAACTCGATCTTCCTCTCGATGCAGTTCGAGGTCGGGCGCAGCGGCAAGTTCAACGAGTTCCTCACGACGTTCCTGAAGTGCCTCTCGCGCGACCGGATCGAGTACGTCGAGAACTGGTACTCCGAGCAGTCCGATCAGACCGAGGACGCGCAGCTCGGCGACTGGGTCGTGCAGCGGCGCTGTCCGCACCTGCGCGCCGATCTGACCAAGACCGGCAAGATCGAGGACGGCGTGCTCACCTGCAGCCTCCACGACTGGAAGTGGGATCTGGCCACCGGCCGGTGCCTGACCACGCAGGGGCACCCGATCCGGGCGCACGCGGCAGCCGAGGCACCCGCGCCCGCCGCGGTCTGAGCGCCGTCGCGGTCTGGCCCTGCGTCGGGGTCTGACCCTGTGCCGCCGCCCGGCCCTGCGCGCCGCCGCCCGGCCCTGCGCGCCGCCGCCCGGCCCTGCGCGCCGCCGCCACGTGCCGATGCGCCGTCGAGCCAACACTTCTGCGGCGAACCCACATCCGTCGCGTGGTGTTTCGCTGCAAAAGTGTTGGTTCGCGGCGGAGAGCTTGGTTCGCGTTGGAGAGCACGGCCCGCGGCGGGGAGCACGACCGGCGGCGGGGGCGCGGCCCGCGGCACGAATGCCGGGTCGCCGCGTCCGCTACAGTGGACACCGCACCAGAGCAACCTTTAATCCCGTCCCGTGAGGCGGAGAAGGGAGCGGCGAATGGGCACGCGAACCGTGCTGCACGAGGCCGACATCGCCCGAGCCCTGACTCGGATTTCGCACGAGATCCTCGAGTCCAACCGGGGCCCCGACAATCTGGTGCTCCTGGGCATCCCGACCCGCGGCGTGACGCTCGCCCACCGCATCGGCGCCCTCATCACTGAGTTCGGGGGTACGGCGGTCCCCGTCGGCGCCCTCGATGTGACGATGTACCGCGACGACCTCGCCCGCAACCCCACTCGTGCGCCGCGCCCGACCCAGATCCCACCCGGCGGCGTCGACGGCAGGGTGGTCGTGCTCGTGGATGACGTCCTGTTCTCGGGGCGCAGCATCCGTGCGGCCCTCGACGCCCTGCAGGACATCGGCAGGCCCGCGATCGTGCGCCTGGCAACGCTCATCGACCGGGGGCACCGCGAGCTGCCGATCAGGCCCGATTTCGTCGGCAAGAACCTGCCGAGCGCGCGGGACGAGCGCGTGAACGTGCACCTCGCCGAGACGGACGGCGCAGAATCCGTCACGATCGAGGGGCGGTGATCCCGTGAGGAATCTGCTCGACACCCGCTCGCTCGCCCGTGAGGACGCGCTGGCGATCCTCGATGTCGCGGAGGACATGTCCGACACGCAGCGACGCGAGGTCAAGAAGCTCCCCACACTGCGCGGCAAGACCGTCGTGAACCTCTTCTTCGAGGACTCCACGCGCACGCGCATCTCGTTCGAGGCCGCCGCCAAGCGGCTCAGCGCCGACGTCATCAACTTCGCCGCGAAGGGCTCGAGCGTCTCGAAGGGCGAGAGCCTGCAGGACACCGCCCAGACGCTGCAGGCCATGGGGGCGGATGCTGTCGTGATCCGTCATGGCGCCTCGGGAGCGCCGCGAACCCTGGCCTCGAGCGGCTGGATCACGGCCGGCGTCGTCAACGCCGGCGACGGCACGCACGAGCACCCCACGCAGGCGCTGCTGGACGCGTTCACGATGCGCAAACGGCGATTCGGATCCGACAGCCGGGGACGGGACCTGGCGGGGATGCGGGTCACGATCGTCGGCGATGTGCTGCACTCGCGCGTGGCGCGCTCGAACGTCTGGCTGCTCACGACACTGGGCGCCGATGTCACGCTCGTGGCACCGCCGACGCTCGTGCCGCAGGACGTGTCGGCCTGGCCCGTCCGGGTCGTCTACGACCTCGACGAGGCGGTCGCGGCGGCGCCTGACGCGCTCATGATGCTGCGCATCCAGCTCGAGCGCATGGGGGCCGCCTACTTCCCCACCGAACGCGAGTACGCCCGGCGGTGGGGGCTGCACGCCGAGCGGCTCGCGGCCTTGCCCCCGGGTAGCATTGTGATGCACCCCGGACCCATGAACCGGGGACTCGAGATCTCCGCCGAGGCCGCCGATTCTCCGCGCTCGACCGTGCTCGAGCAGGTGGCGAACGGCGTGTCCGTGCGGATGGCGGTGCTCTACCTGCTGTTGGCGGGGGAGCAGGCCGCGAACGATGACACGGCCGCGCCGGCCGAGACGGAGGAGACACGATGAGCGCTCTTCGAGACGCCGCCGCGGGCGCGTCCCCGGCGCCCGGGACGATGCTGATCACGGGCGCACGGATCGAGGGCGGCGCCGCCGCCGACATCCTGATCGAGAACGGCAGGATCGCGGAGGTGGGCACGGGACTCAGCCGTGCCGGGGCGACCCGGATCGACGCCGACGGACTCGTTGCGCTGCGCGGTCTCGTCGACCTGCACACGCACCTGCGCGAGCCCGGATACGAGGCCTCCGAGACGATCCTCACCGGCACACGCGCCGCGGCCGCGGGCGGCTTCACCGCGGTCTTCGCGATGCCCAACACGTCGCCGGTCGCCGACACGGCGGGTGTGGTCGAGCAGGAGCTCGCCCTCGGCGAGGCTGCGGGATACGCGACGGTGCAGCCCATCGGCGCGGTCACCGTGGGTCAGAAGGGCGAGCGTCTCGCCGAACTCGGCGCGATGGCGGACTCGCGCGCACGCGTGCGCGTCTTCAGCGACGACGGCTTCTGCGTCCACGACCCGCTGATCATGCGCCGCGCGCTCGAGTACGTCAAGGCGTTCGGTGGGGTCATCGCCCAGCACGCGCAGGATCCGCGTCTCACCGAGGGCGCGCAGATGAACGAGGGCACGGTGTCGGCCGAGCTCGGGCTCGCCGGCTGGCCGGCCGTCGCCGAAGAGTCGATCATCGCCCGCGACGTGCTGCTCGCCGAACACGTGGGATCCCGTCTGCACGTGTGTCATCTCTCCACCGCCGGATCCGTCGACATCATCCGCTGGGCGAAGAAGCGCGGCATCGACGTGACGGCCGAGGTCACCCCGCACCACCTGCTGCTGACGGACGAGCTCGTGCGCGGATACGACGCCCGCTACAAGGTCAATCCGCCGCTGCGTCGCGAAGAGGACGTGCTCGCCGTGCGCGAGGGGCTGGCTGACGGAACGATCGACATCGTCGCGACCGACCACGCCCCGCACCCCGCCGAGCACAAGACGTGCGAGTGGGCGGCGGCCGCGAACGGCATGGTGGGCCTCGAGAGCGCCCTGCGGGTCGTCCACGAGGCGATGGTCGAGACCGGTCTGCTCGGGTGGGACGATGTGGCGCGCGTCATGTCCGAGTCGCCCGCGCGCATCGGGTCGCTGTCCGGGCACGGCACGCCGATCGCCGCCGGTCAGCCCGCCGAGCTCACGCTCTACGATCCTTCGGCGCGCGCGTCGTTCACCCGGACCGACCTGCGCGGCCGCAGCGTGAACTCGCCCTATCTCGAACGAGACCTGCCCGGTCGTGTCCTCTGGACCATCCACCGGGGCGCGGCGGTGCTCGCCGACGGCGCGCTCGTCGAGGGGGTCTCCCGATGACCCGCGAGGGCGCGATCGCCGTCATGATCGCGCTCGCCGTCGCCCTCCTTGCGCTGATGGCCTGGGGCTGGTGGCGTCGCACCCGCCGTGACAGCTCGCTCGCCGCGCCGACGGATGTTCCCGCGGATGCTGTCGTGACAGCATCCTTCTCGGGACTCTACGTCGCCACCACGCACCACGACGCGCCGCTGGAGCGTCTCGCGGTGCGCCATCTCGCGTACCGCGGCCGCTGCCTCATCGACGTCACGACGCGGGGTGTGCTGCTGCGCATCACGGGCGAGCCCGATGTGTTCGTCGATCGCGCGTCCATCGTCGGCGTCGGGCGTGCGACGTGGACGATCGACCGTGTCGTCGAGCGCGACGGTCTTGTGGTCCTCTCGTGGCGCCTCGACACCGCCACCGTCGCCGACTCCTACCTCCGGCTGCAGGGCGGCGACCCCGACGCCCTCGTGCACGCCATCGACCCGCTGCGGCCCTCGGCCGCGACTCCCGCCACACCGACAGGAAACGACGCATGACCGCGCTCATCTCCACCGACCCCGCCGTGCTCGTCCTCGAGGACGGCACCCGTCACACCGGACGCGCCTACGGCGCGCGAGGCACCACGCTCGGCGAGGTCGTCTTCGCCACCGGCATGACCGGCTACCAGGAGACACTCACCGATCCCTCGTACGCGGGACAGATCGTGCTGCAGACGGCCCCCCACATCGGCAACACCGGCATGAACGACGAGGACACCGAGTCGCGCCGGGTGTGGGTCGCCGGATACATCGTCCGGGACCCCTCGCGCATCGTGTCCAACTGGCGCTCGCAAGAGTCCCTCGATGACACGCTCGAGCGCGACGGCATCGTCGGGATCTCAGGGATCGACACGCGCGCGGTCACCCGCCGCATCCGCTCGTCGGGCAGCATGCGCGGGGCGATCTTCTCCGGCGACGCCGCGGGCATCGACCCGGAGGAGCAGCTGCGCCTCGTGCGCGAGGCGCCGGCGATGACCGGCCGCAACCTGTCGGCCGACGTCTCGGTCACGGTCGCCGAGGTCACGCCCGCCCGGGGCGAACGTCTGGGCAACCTCGCCGTGCTCGACCTCGGGGTCAAGCAGGCCACGATCGACAATCTCGCGGCGCGCGGCTTCGAGGTGCACGTGCTGCCGCAGGACGTCACGATCGAGCAGCTGCGCGCGATCGAGCCTGTCGCGGTGTTCTACTCCAACGGCCCGGGCGACCCGGCCGCCTCCGAGCACCACGTCGAGCTCCTGCGCGCCGTGCTCGATGAGCGCCTGCCGTTCTTCGGCATCTGCTTCGGCAATCAGCTCGGCACCTACAAACTGCCCTTCGGTCACCGGGGCATCAACCAGCCCGTGCTCGACAAGCAGACCGGCCGGGTCGAGATCACGGCGCACAACCACGGCTTCGCGGTCGAGGCGCCGCTCGAGGGCGCGTTCGCCAGTCCGCACGGATACGGCCAGGTCGAGGTCAGCCACATCGGTTTGAACGACCGCGTCGTCGAGGGTCTGCGCGCGCTCGACATCCCGGCCTTCAGCGTGCAGTACCACCCCGAGGCGGCGGCCGGCCCGCACGACGCCAACTATCTCTTCGACCGGTTCCGCGACATGGTCATCGCGGCCCTTCGACAAGCTCAGGGACCGACAGTGAAGGACAACAACTGATGCCCAAGCGCGACGACATCCAGAGCGTCCTCGTCATCGGATCCGGCCCGATCGTCATCGGCCAGGCCTGCGAGTTCGACTATTCGGGCACGCAGGCGTGCCGCGTGCTGCGCGAAGAGGGGGTGCGTGTCATCCTCGTCAACTCGAACCCGGCGACCATCATGACCGACCCCGATTTCGCGGACGCCACCTACATCGAGCCGATCACGTGGCAGGTCATCGAGACCATCATCGCCAAGGAGAAGCCGGATGCCATCCTGCAGACCCTCGGCGGTCAGACGGCGCTGAACGCCGCGATCCAGCTGCACAACCACGGGATCCTCGAGAAGTACGACGTCGAACTGATCGGCGCGAACTTCGAAGCCATCAACAAGGGCGAGGACCGTCAGATCTTCAAGGAGCTGGTGCTGGAGGCGGGGGCGGATGTCGCGGCCAGCCGCATCTGCACGTCCATGGACGAAGTTCTCGCCGGCGCGGAAGAGCTCGGCTACCCCCTGGTCGTGCGGCCCTCGTTCACGATGGGCGGACTCGGGTCGGGGTTCGCGTACGACGAGCGGGATCTCCGCCGGATCGCCGGCGCGGGGCTGCGCGACTCACCCACCCACGAGGTGCTGCTCGAGGAGTCGATCCTCGGCTGGAAGGAGTACGAGCTCGAGCTCATGCGCGACACCGCCGACAACACGGTCGTCGTCTGCTCGATCGAGAACGTCGACCCGGTCGGTGTGCACACCGGTGACTCGATCACGGTCGCGCCGGCCCTCACACTGACCGATCGCGAGTACCAGAAGCTGCGGGACATCGGCATCGACATCATCCGCGCCGTGGGAGTGGACACGGGTGGGTGCAACATCCAGTTCGCCGTCGACCCCGCGACCGGCCGCATCATCGTCATCGAGATGAACCCGCGTGTCTCGCGCTCGTCGGCTCTCGCGTCGAAGGCCACGGGCTTTCCGATCGCCAAGATCGCCGCCAAGCTCGCGATCGGGTACCGGCTCGATGAGATCCCGAACGACATCACGAAGGTGACGCCCGCGAGCTTCGAGCCGACCCTCGACTACGTCGTGGTCAAGGTGCCGCGGTTCGCGTTCGAGAAGTTCCCCGCCGCCGACACCACGCTGACGACCACGATGAAGAGCGTCGGCGAGGCGATGGCGATCGGCCGCAACTACGCCACCGCGCTGCAGAAGGCGCTCCGCTCGCTCGAGAAGCGGGGGTCGAGCTTCCACTGGGGAGACGAGCCGCGCTCGGTCGACGAGCTGCTCGAGGTCTCGAAGACCCCGACCGATGGTCGCATCGTCGTGCTGCAGCAGGCGATGCGCAAGGGCGCGAGCATCGAGCAGGCCTTCGAGGCTACGGCGATCGACCCGTGGTTCCTCGACCAGATCGCGCTCATCAACGAGGTCGCCGAGTTCGTGCGCGGCGCCGCAGAACTCGACGCCGCCACCCTCCGCGTCGCGAAGGAGCACGGCTTCTCGGACGCCCAGATCGCCCAGCTGCGGGGTCTGGACGAGGCCGAGGTGCGCGGCATCCGCCACGGGCTGGGTCTGCGACCGGTCTTCAAGACGGTCGACACCTGTGCGGGGGAGTTCCCGGCGCTCACGCCCTACCACTACTCCAGCTACGACCTCGAGACCGAGGTGACGGCGTCCGAACGCACCAAGGTCGTCATCATCGGCTCCGGGCCCAACCGCATCGGCCAGGGTGTCGAGTTCGACTACTCGTGTGTCCACGCGTCGTTCGCGCTCTCCGACGCCGGGTACGAGACCATCATGGTCAACTGCAACCCCGAGACCGTGTCGACCGACTACGACACCTCCGACCGCCTGTACTTCGAGCCGCTGACCCTCGAGGACGTGCTCGAGGTGCTGCACGCCGAGGCGGCCTCGGGCGAGATCCTCGGCGTCGTGTGCCAGCTCGGCGGACAGACGCCGCTCGGGCTCGCCAAGGGCATCGAGGATGCCGGCTACCGCATCCTCGGCACGAGCCCCGCGGCGATCGATCTGGCCGAGGAGCGCGGGCTGTTCAGCGGGATCCTCGACGGGGCGGGCCTCATCGCGCCGCGCCACGACACCGCCACCGACGTGGAGGGCGCGGTCGCGGTCGCCGAGGACATCGGATACCCCGTGCTCGTGCGCCCGAGCTTCGTGCTCGGCGGCCGTGGCATGGAGATCGTGTACGACACGCCGAGCCTGCGCGACTACTTCGTGCGCACCGCGGGGGAGGTGATCGTCGGCCCCGGCATGCCGCTGCTGGTCGACCGCTTCCTCGACGACGCGATCGAGATCGACGTCGATGCGCTGTTCGACGGCTCCGAGCTCTACATCGGCGGCGTGATGGAGCACATAGAGGAGGCCGGCATCCACTCGGGCGACTCCGCCTGCACACTGCCGCCGATCTCGCTCGGGCGCTCGGAGATCGACCGCGTGCGCGAGGCCACGCTCGCCATCGCCCGCGGCGTCGGCGTTCGCGGCCTGCTGAACGTGCAGTTCGCCATCAGCGCCGGCGTGCTCTACGTCATCGAGGCCAACCCCCGTGCGAGCCGCACCGTGCCGTTCGTCTCCAAGGCGCTCGGCATCCCGCTCGCGAAGGCCGCGGCTCGGGTCATGGTCGGCGCCTCGATCGCCGAGCTGAAGGACGAGGGTCTTCTGCCCGCTGCCGACGGGTCGCGCGTGCCGCTGGACTCGCCGGTATCGGTGAAGGAGGCGGTGCTGCCGTTCAAGCGCTTCCGCACCAAGGAAGGTCACATCGTGGACTCGGTGCTCGGCCCCGAGATGCGCTCGACGGGCGAGGTGATGGGCATCGATCGCGACTTCCCGCGCGCGTTCGCCAAGAGCCAGGAGGCCGCCTACGGGGGGATGCCGCTCTCGGGCACCGTGTTCATCTCGGTCGCCGACAGCGACAAGCGCGCCGTGATCCTGCCGGCGCACCGGCTGCAGCAGCTCGGGTTCGACATCGCTGCCACCGAGGGCACCGCCGAGATCCTCGCCCGCAACGGGATCGCGGTGCGCGTGGTCGAGAAGTACAGCGCGACCCAGGAGTCGGGCGCCGAGAACATCGTCGACCTCATCAATGCGGGCAGCATCGACATCATCGTGAACACGCCCAGTGGGCGCTCGGCGCGCGCCGACGGCTACGAGATCCGAGCCGCCGCGGTGGCCGCCGACAAGGCGCTGTTCACGACGATCGCGGTACTCGGCGCAGCCGTGAGCGCGATGGACGCGGTCCGCGACGGGTTCGACGTCAAGAGCCTGCAGGAGTACGCCGCCGACCGCGCGGTGCGCGCGTGAGCGACACCGCCTCGGGGTTCGGGCAGCGGCTGCGCGAGAGCGTGGCCGTGACCGGGCGCCTCTGCGTCGGCATCGATCCGCACGAGGGCCTGCTGGACGCCTGGGGGCTGCCCGTCACGGCGGAGGGCGTGCGCGCGTTCGGCCTGCGCGTCGTCGAGGCTTGCGCCGGGCGGGCGGGCATCGTCAAGCCGCAGGTGTCCTTCTTCGAGCGCTTCGGGTCGGCGGGCTACGCGGCCCTCGAAGAGGTGATCGCCGCGGCCCGCGCCGCCGGACTCATCGTGATCGCCGACGCCAAGCGCGGTGACATCGGTACGACGATGGACGCGTACGCCCGCGCATGGCTGAGCCCGGGATCCGCCCTCGAAGTCGACGCGGTCACCCTCAGCCCGTACCTCGGCGTCGGTTCGCTGCAGGACACGCTGGTGTTCGCGCTCGCCCACGGCAAGGGCGCTTTCATCCTGGCCGCGACGAGCAACCCCGAGGCCGCCGTACTCCAGAGTGCCCGCACGACGGATGCTGCCACATCGCGCTCGGTGGCCGCGTCGGTCGTCGCCGAGGTCTCGGCGTTCAACGCCCGGACCGGCGCTCCGGGGGAGTGGGCCAGCGCCGGCTTCGTCATCGGCGCGACGGTGGACCGCGCCGCGGTCGGACTTGACGCTACGATCGAGCCCATCGCCCCGATCCTCGCTCCGGGCTTCGGTCACCAGGGCGCCCGCCCCGAGGACCTCCTCGCGATCTTCGGGGCGCTTGCGCCCGCGGTGATCGTCAGCGAGAGCCGGAGCATCCTCTCCGCCGGTCCCGACGGCATGGAGCAGGCGATCGACGACAGGCGGGGCGTGAAAGGAATGATCGGTGGCTGAGGGCGAGCTCCAGGGCAACGACAGGGTGGCCGGTCGTCCCCCCGAGGTCGATCGTGCGGCCGCGTCGCGTCGCGCCGTCGCCGCGCGACGCGCCCGCGCCGCGCTCAAGCGGGACGTCACGACCCGCGTCATCACGCCTCAGGAGCTCCTGCGACGCGCGTGGGCCGACACCGACTCGCCGGCGGCCGCGATGCGGGTGCCCGATTTCCTCACCAGCATCCCGGCCATCGGCGCGGGCAAGCGCGACCGCATCCTCGAATCCCTCCGGATCTCGCCCGTCAAGCGGCTGGGCGGCCTCGGCTCGCGACAGCGCGTGGATCTTGCGGCCTTCCTCGACGAGCGCCTTCCCGAGCCCGAGCCCCGTCCCGGGCGCAGCAGTCTCGTCGTGCTCGCAGGCCCCACGGCCGTCGGCAAGGGCACCGTCGCGGCGCACATCAAGGAGCACCACCCCGAGATGCTCCTCTCGGTCTCGGCCACCACCCGGCCGCCGCGCCCCGGCGAGGTCGAGGGCGTGCACTACTTCTTCGTCGACGACGCCGAGTTCGATCGCTTGGTGCGCGAGGACGAGCTGCTGGAGCACGCGACGGTGCACAACCGGCACCGCTACGGCACGCCGCGCGCTCCGATCGAGGCCGCCGTCGGCGAGGGCCGCAGCGTGCTGCTCGAGATCGACATCCAGGGCGCCCGCCAGGTGCGCACCCGCGAGCCGGATGCCACGCTCGTCTTCCTCCTCCCGCCCAGCTGGGACGAACTGGTGCAGCGACTCATCGGCCGCGGCACCGAGGACGCCGAGGAACGCTCTCGCCGCCTGCGCACCGCGAAGCGCGAACTCGCGGCCCAGAGCGAGTTCGATTTCCGTGTCGTGAACGACGACGTCGCCCGCGCGGCACGCGAGGTCGTAGAATTGGTCGAGGCGCCCGCGCGCTCCTAGCCGCGCGACCCGCACGATCCCGCCGCAGCCCGCACCCGCGGGCGGTCGCGCCACCGACGATCATCCGTCGCCAACGAGAGGATTCCGCCATGGCCGGAACGAACCAGGGCATCATCGAGCCCCCCATCGACTCCCTGCTGCAGAAGAAGGATGCCGAGGGCGGTGCGCTCTCGAAGTACCAGCTCGTGATCTTCGCGTCCAAGCGCGCGCGCCAGATCAACGACTACTACTCCGACCTGCACGAAGGAAACCTCTTCGACAACGTCGGCCCGCTCGTCGACTCGTCCGTCGAGGACAAGCCGCTGACGATCGCGCTGCACGAGATCAACGAAGACAAGCTCCGCCTGCGCGCCGGCGACTGAGGCCGCATCCACGCTCTCCCGCGCCGTGTCGGCGGCGGGGGGCATACTGATGCGCGTTCACCCCCGACTGGAGCACCGATGAGCGATCTGCGCCTGTTCACGTCCGAGTCCGTCACCGAGGGCCACCCCGACAAGATCTGCGACCAGATCTCCGACAGCATCCTCGATGGCATCCTCTCGGAGGATCCGCGGGGTCGTGTGGCCGTCGAGACCCTCGTCACGACGGGACTCGTCCACGTCGCGGGCGAGGTGTCGACCTCGGCGTACGTCGAGATCCCGGCGATCGTGCGCGACGTGGTCAACCGCATCGGATACACCTCGAGCGAGACGGGCTTCGACGGTGACTCGTGCGGCGTCAGCGTGTCGATCGGCGCGCAGTCCTCCGACATCGCCGCGGGTGTCAACCGCGCGTTCGAGCAGCGCGAGCAGCGCTCGCTGGATCCCCACGACGAACAGGGTGCGGGCGATCAGGGCATCATGTTCGGCTACGCCACCACCGAGACGCCGCAGCTGATGCCGATGGCCAGCCACACGGCGCACCGCATGGCCGAACGCCTCGCCGCCGCCCGCCGCGACGGTACGCTCCCGTTCCTGCGTCCCGACGGCAAGACCCAGGTGACGCTCGGTTTCGATGGCAGCGTGCCCAAGACGGTGGACTCGGTTGTGCTCTCGACGCAGCACCACCCGGACATCTCGCAGGATGAGCTGCGCGCTCTGGTCCGGAGCGAGGTCATCGACCCGGTCCTCGAGAGCACCGGCCTGGACCTTCCCGAGGTGAAGTACTACATCAACCCGGCCGGGCCGTTCCTCGTCGGCGGTCCCAAGGGCGACGCGGGCCTCACCGGCCGCAAGATCATCATCGACACCTACGGTGGGGCCGCACGACACGGAGGCGGCGCCTTCAGCGGAAAAGACCCCTCCAAGGTCGACCGCTCCGCCGCCTACGCCATGCGTTGGGTGGCCAAGAACGCCGTCGCCGCGGGGCTCGCGGAGCGCATCGAGGTGCAAGTCGCCTATGCGATCGGCAAGGCCCGCCCCGTGGGCGTGTACGTCGAGACCTTCGGCACCGGCGCGGTGTCCGACGACACGATCACCCGCGCGATCGCGCAGGTGTTCGACCTGCGGCCCGCGGCGATCATCGAGCGACTCGACCTGCTCCGGCCGATCTACGCGCAGACCGCGGCCTACGGGCACTTCGGCCGCGAGCTGCCCGACTTCACGTGGGAGCGCGTCGACCGCGTCGAAGAGCTGCGCGCCGCCGCCGGGATCTGAGCATGCGCACCGCGCCCGTGGCGCGCGTGCTGCTGGATGCCCCGCTTCCACAGCTGGACAGGCTGCTCGACTACGCCATCCCCGCCGCGCTGGAGGGCGACGTCGTCCCGGGCGTGCGGGTGCGGGTTCCGCTGCGCACCGCCGGTCGCGTCGTCGACGCCTATGTCGTCGAACTCGGCGAGGCGGTCGATCCCGACCGCCCGCTGTCCGAGATCGACGAGGTCGTCTCCGCCGTCCGCGTCCTGCCGCGCCCGCTCTACGACCTCGCGCGTCGGGTGTCGGACCGGGCCGCGGGCTCGGCGTCCGACATCCTGCGCCTCGCGATCCCCAAGCGCCAGGTGCGCGTCGAGAAGACCTGGCTCGCGCGCGCGGATGCCGTCGAACCCGCGGCACCGACGGCGGAGCAGATCGCCGGGGCCGAGCAGATGCTCGATGTCTATCCCGGCCTCGGCGACGCACTCCAGGGCGGCGAGCGCATCGCCCTCGATGCACCGCCGCGGCCCGGCACCACCGCCACGGGCGAGCAGGCGGCCGCGTGGGCTCTGCTGCTCGCCGCTGCGGCCGCGCGCGTGCTCGCGGGCGGCCGCAGCGCCGTGCTGGTGGCCCCCGATCACCGAGATCTCGATCAGCTCGACCGAGCTCTCGCACCGCTGATCCCCGCGGACGCGCTGGTGCGAGTGGATGCCGCACGCACCGGCGCCGAACGTTATCGGGGCTTTCTGCGTACGCTCGAGCCCGCGCCGAGCGTCGTCTTCGGCAACCGCTCGGCGGTCTACGCCCCCGTGAGCCGGCTCGGGATGCTGGCGGTCTGGGACGACGGCGATCCGCTGCTCGACGAACCGCTGGCGCCCTACGTCCACGCGAGGGACGCCGCCCTCGTCCGTCAGGAGCTCGAGGGTGGCGCCCTCGTCTTCGCCGGCCACACCCGCACCACCGACGTCGAGAGGCTCGTCGCGGTGGGTTGGGTGCGCGATGTCGGCCCGCGCAGGCGCGAGAGTCCGCGCGTCGTGCTGAGCGCGGCCAGGGAGGGGGAGCGACCCGGTGTGCGCGTTCCGTCCGCCGCCTTCGCGGCCGCGCGCGAGGCGCTCGCCCACGGACCCGTGCTCATCCAGGTGGCGCGACCCGGCTACTCGCCCGTCCTCGTCTGCGGGGACTGCCGTCAGGCTGCGCGCTGTCTGCACTGCGCGGGTCCCCTCCACACCGCGGCCCGGGGTCGCGCTCCCGAGTGCCGCTGGTGCGGACGCGCCGCGGTCGCGTGGCGATGCGGGCATTGCCAGGGCGAGAAGCTCCGGCTGGCATCCGCGGGCTCCACGCGCACCGCCGACGAGTTCGGTCGCGCCTTTCCCGGCGTGCGGGTGATCGTCGCGGACGGCGATCACCCCGTCTTGCACGTCGATGCCCGCCCGGCCCTGATCATCGCCACGAGAGGCGCCGAGCCCGTGGCCGACGGCGGTTACCGCGCCGTGGTGCTCCTCGACGGAGACCGGATGCTCATGGCCGATGCGCTCCGCATCGGCGAGTCGTGCCTGCGCTGGTGGTCCAACGCGGCCGCCCTGGCGGCGCCGGGGGCGCCCGTGCACCTCGTGGGAGTCGCCGGCCAGGTCGCGCGTGCGCTCGCGACGTGGAACCAGGCGGCCTACGCGCGCGCCGAGTTGGCCTCGCGTGCGCCTCTGCGCATGCCGCCGACTGCGCGCGTGGCGGCGGTCGAGGGCGATGTGGACGCCGTCGAACGCGCTCTCGAGCAGCTGCGCACCGAGGTCGAGCTGCCCGAGGGCACCGTGGTCGGCCCGGTCGCCGTCGAACCGCCCGACCGACCCCGTGGTCGCGCCGCGACACGCCCGGGACCCGCAGCCCGGGCGCTCGTCCTCTTCGATTACGCACACGGCGCGGACGTCACCGCGAGCCTGCGCGCCTCGGTGGTGCAGGCGGCTCTGCGCACCCGACGGCCCGCGAGGGGCGGGGCGCCGCGCAATACACTCAGAGTGCGGGTCGATGTGCCCGACCCCGAGCTCTAGAAGGAGACGCCATGCGGCTCGTCTTCGCCGGCACCCCCGATGCGGCGGTTCCCGCACTGAAGGTGCTGACAGCATCCGGCCACGACATCGCGCTGGTGGTCTCGCGTCCCGACGCGCCGAAGGGCCGCAGACGGACGCTGACGCCCTCGCCGGTATCCCGCGCCGCGGACGAGCTCGGCATCCCCGTGCTCAAGACCGCACGGCTGGATGAGGCGGCCACCGAGGCGATCGCCGCGGTCGGTGCCGACCTGGGGGTGATCGTCGCCTACGGCGGCCTCGTCCGCGAGCCGCTGCTGAGTGCACCGGCGCGGGGCTGGATCAACCTGCACTTCTCCCTGCTGCCGCGCTGGCGGGGCGCTGCGCCGGTGCAGCACGCACTCATCAACGGCGACGACGTCACCGGTGCCGCCGTCTTCCAACTGGTGCCCGAGCTCGACGCCGGCGACGTCTTCGAGGCCCGGGAGTACGTCGTGCCTCCCGAGGCGAGCGCCGGTGACGTGCTGACCGACCTGGCGGGCCTGGGGGCCGAGCTGCTGCGCGATGTCGTGGTCGGCATCGAGGACGGCAGCGCGCGGGCCACACCACAGACCGGCGAAGCGTCGCTCGCACCCAAACTCGACCTCGACGACGCACGGATCCGCTGGGCGGATCCCGCGCCGGCGGTGCTCGACCGGGTGCGCGGCACGACGCCCGAGCCCGGAGCCTTCACCACCGTGAACGGCACGCGACTGAAGGTCCTCGCGGCGCGCGCGCACGGCGCCGAGGTCATCCTGCGGCCCGGGGAGTTCGCAGCGGCCGGGCGCAGCGTGCTCGTCGGCACCGGCACGACCGCGATCAGCCTCGATCGGGTGCAGCCGGCGGGCCGCTCCGAGATGTCGGGCGGCGACTGGTGGCGCGGTCTGCGGGTACCCGAGCTGTTGGCCGAGGGATGAGCGTCCAGCCCGCGCGACGCGTCGCCTACGAGACCCTGCGCGCCGTCACCGATTCCGACGCCTACGCGAATCTGCTGCTGCCGAGCGCGATCGTCCGCGCGGGGCTGAAGACCGCCGATGCCGCGTTGGCGACCGAGCTCACCTACGGCACCCTGCGCCGGCGGGGGTACTACGACGCCGTCATCGCACTGGCGGCGAGGCGCCCCGTGACGGCGATCGACCCGCCGGTGCTCGAGGCACTGAGATTGACCGTCCACCAGCTGCTGTCGACACGGATCGCGTCGCACGCCGCGGTGCACGAGGGCGTGGAGCTCGTGCGTGCGCACGCCGGCCGAGGCGCCACCGGATTCGCCAACGGCGTGCTGCGGAGCATCGCCCGGGAGGATCCCGGCACCTGGCGCACCCGCGTGCTCGCGACCGCGAAGAACGACATCGACAGGCTCGCGCTCGCTCACGCCCACCCGCCCTGGATCGTGCGCGCGTTCCGCCGCGCGCTGATCGCGGAAGGACGCGGCGACGAACTGGAAGCGCTGCTGGCGGCCGACAACGTCTCGCCCGCCGTGACGATGGCGGCCCTGCCGGGGCTCGCGGAGCCGCCCGCCGGCTCCGTCCACACACCGTACTCGCCGATCGGATTCCGCAGTGCCGGCGGCGATCCGGAGCCGATCGTGACGGCATCCGGCGGGATCCTGCGCGTGCAGGACGAGGGGTCGCAGCTCGCGGCGCTCGCGCTGTCCCGCGTCGAGGCCGCGCACAGCGGCGAGAGATGGCTCGATCTGTGCGCCGGGCCGGGCGGCAAGACGGCCGTGCTCGCCGCCGAGGCGCTGGCCGTCGGCGCCACGCTCGATGCGAACGAGATCTCGCCCGCTCGCGCGGGCCTCGTGCGCCGGGCGGTCGCGGGGGTGCCCCTCGACGTCGAGGTCAGCGAAGCGGACGGCCGGGAGCGGGGCGCGGCCGCCGCCGGCACCTACGACCGCGTGCTCGTCGACGCTCCCTGCACGGGTCTGGGCGCGCTGCGGCGGCGTCCCGAAGCTCGGTGGCGCAAGCAGCCGGCGGACGTCGTGCCGCTGACCGATCTGCAGACCGAGCTGTTCGACGCGGGCGTGGCCGCGCTGCGGCCGGGCGGCGTGATGGCATACGTGACCTGTTCGCCGCACCTCGCCGAGACCGCCGCGATCGTCTCCGAGGGCCTGCGCCGCGCGGGCGGCAGCGTCGAGGCGATCGACACGCGGGCGGTCCTGGCACAGGTCGTGCGCGAACCGCTCGATCTCGGCGACCCGCGCGACTCATCCCTGCATGCCCAGCTCTGGCCGCACCGGCACGGCACCGATGCGATGTTCATCCAGCTTGTTCGCAGGGTCGCGGACTGAGCGGGCCCGGCCGGCGTCGGCTCACTGCGTGAAGTGCAGTCGCCCGCCCTCCGTCTCCAGCTGGGCGCGCAGCACCGAAAGCGCCGCAGGGTGCGCGCGAGCCAGCGCGCTCGCATCGACGAGGACATCGGACTCCGAGTCCGCGCCGGTGAGATCGCGCAGCACGCCCACCACCCGTGCGGCACCGCTGAAGGCCAGCTCGCCGCCGAGGTGGACGATCACTGCGCCGTCGGTGCGCTCGATGCGGATGCCGGGTTCGGCGATGCTCTCGTGGGGCTCGAACACGTGCATGCCGAACTCCTCCGACAGCCGCTCCAGCACGCGGATGCCGCGCACGCTGTTGCCGTGACGGTCCAGGCGCGGGCTGAAGGTCGCGACGCCGAACTGAGAGGGGGCGATGGCCATCAGGTCGCCGCTCACACCGCTCTTGGCCGGCATGCCGACGCGCAGCATCCACTCGCCCGAGTAGTCGTACATACCGCAGCTGGCCATCACCGAGACGACGTCGCGTGCGACCGCCTCGCGCACCACGCGCTCCCCGGTCACGGGGTTCACGCCGCCGAACGCGAGGGTCGCCGCCATGACCGACAGGTCGCGCACCGTGACGAGGATCGAGCACTGCCGGAAGTAGGTCTCGACGACCGTGGTGACGTCGCCGTCGATGATGCCGTGCGAGCGCAGCAGGTGCGCGAGGGCACGGTTGCGATGACCCGTCTCGGACTCGCCGAGGTACACCTCCTCGTCGATGCTCAGCGACCGACCCGCGAAGCGCGAGAGGGTGTCCCGCAGGGTCGATGAGCGCTCCGCCGCGGACCCCTCTGCCGCGAGGCCCGACGTCGCGATGGCGCCGGCGTTGACCATGGGATTGGCGGGGCGCCCGGTGCCGGCCTCGAGACTGATCGCGTTGAAGGGCTCCCCGCTGGGTTCGACGCCCACGCGCGCGAACACGGCGTCGCGCCCGAGCCGTTCGAGGGCGAGAGCGAGGACGAACGGCTTCGACACCGACTGGATCGTGAAGGCCACCTCGTCGTCGCCGACGGAGAAGACGTGGCCGCGCGGACCGACGACCGCGAACGCGAGTCGATCGGGCGGCGCCGCGGCGAGCTGGGGGATGTAGTCGGCGACGGCGCCGGAGGTGTCCTCGCGGACCTCCTGCAGCACGGCCTCGAGCATGGGGGCGATCGGGTCCACGCCCCGACCCTAGCGATAATGGGGGAGTGCCGACGCCCCGCATCAACCCCAGCATCCTCGCCGCCGATTTCGTGAACATCCAGGCGGAGCTCGCCCGCATCGCGGCCGCGGACTTCGTGCACGTCGACGTGATGGACAACCACTTCGTGCCCAATCTCACCTTCGGACCGCAGATGGTCGAGCGTATCCAGGCGACGACCCCCGTGCCCCTGGATGTGCACCTCATGATCGACGACCCCGAACGGTGGGCGCCCGGCTATGCCGAGATCGGCGCGGCGTCCGTGACCTTTCACCTCGAGGCCGCCGCATCGCCGGTGGCACTCGCCCGGCGTCTGCGCGAGATCGGCGCGCGCGCGGGCGTGGCCGTCAAGCCCGGCACGCCCGTGGAAGGGCTGCTCGAGGTGCTCGACGAATTCGACCAGATCCTCGTGATGACCGTCGAGCCGGGGTTCGGCGGGCAGTCCTTCATGCCCGAGACGATGCCCAAGCTGCGCGCGCTGGCCGACGAGGCCCGGCGCCGGGGCTCCGCGGTCTGGCTGCAGGTCGACGGCGGCATCGGAGAGTCGACGATCGCGCAGGCGGCCGAGGCCGGTGCCGACACCTTCGTCGCGGGCTCCGCGGTGTTCGGCGCGTCGGATCCTGCGGCCGCCATCGCGGCGTTGCGCGCGGGTGCCGCAAGGCACGCCCACTGAGTCGGTAGGGTCGTGCGCATGAGCGCGCCGTCCCCCGACCCGCAGCCCGCACGCGTCGTCTCCTCCCGCGCGGCGAGGCTCACGCGACCCGCGCGGGTCGTGCTCGATGCCTACAGCGGCGAACACGGCATCTACGGGGTCGTGCTGGTCACCGCCCTCATCGCCGTGGCGGCCGAGGAGGACACCGACCTCGACGTCCTCCTCTTCGTCGTCGGCACGGTGTTCGTCTTCTGGCTCTGCCACGTCTACGCCGCCGTCGTCGCGAGTCGATCCCCGACGCACGGGCGGGGAGAGAGCGTGGGAACCGCGATCCGCTCGGGCGCACGCCACGCGTCGGGGATGCTGCTCGCGATGCTCGTGCCCGCCGTCCTCCTCGGTTTCGGCGTCGCCGGCCTCGTCGACGAGTGGACCGCATACCTCCTCGCGCTCGGCAGCGGCGTCGTCCTGCTCGCGCTCATCGGTTACGCCAACGCCGCCCGCAACCGCAGCCCGTGGTACTGGCGGATCCTCGGTGTGCTCGCCACCACGGGTCTCGGGCTGATCGTCATCCTCCTCAGCATCCTCACCCACTGACCGCGCAGGCCCGAGCGACGCACGCGCCCGGATCGAGCCGGTAACCTGGCAGGGTGAAGACTTTCGACGAGCTGTTCGCGGAGCTCGCGGCCAAGGCCGCGGAGCGCCCCGAGGGATCGGGAACCGTCGCCCAGCTCGATCGAGGGGTGCACGCGATCGGCAAGAAGATCGTCGAAGAGGCGGCCGAGGTCTGGATGGCGGCCGAGTACGAGTCGCAGGAGGCGACGGCCGAAGAGGTCTCGCAGTTGCTGTACCACCTGCAGGTGCTCATGCTCGCGAAGGGCCTCTCGCCCGCCGACGTCTACCGACATCTCTGACGCGCCCCGTCCCCCCGACATCCGAACCGAAAGCACCGCCGACATGCTGCGCATCGCCGTGCCCAACAAGGGCTCGCTCGCCGAAACCGCCGCCGAGATGCTCGCCGAGGCCGGGTACACCGGCCGCCGCGACTCCAAGGATCTGCACGTCATCGACCCGCAGAACGACGTCGAGTTCTTCTACCTCCGCCCCCGGGACATCGCCACCTACGTCGGCTCCGGCGCGCTCGATGTCGGCATCACCGGCCGCGATCTGCTGCTGGATGTGCGCGGACGCGCACGCGAGATCGAGGCGCTCGGCTTCGGCGACTCGACCTTCCGCTTCGCCGGCCCTCCCGGCCGTTTCACCGACCTCTCCGACCTCGAGGGGCTGCGCGTCGCCTCGGCCTACCCCGGCCTCGTCGACGGATTCCTCGACGAGCACGGCGTCGCGGTCGACCTGGTGCCGCTCGACGGCGCGGTCGAATCCGCCGTCCGTCTGGGCGTTGCGGATGCCGTCGCCGACGTCGTGTCGACCGGCACGACGCTTCGTCAGGCAGGGCTCGAGATCTTCGGCCCTGTCATCCTGCAGTCCGAGGCGGTGCTGATCGGCGGCCCCAACCAGGACGCGGACGGCGCCCAGACGCTCCTGCGCCGGCTGCGCGGCGTCATGGTCGCGCGCCGATACGTGCTGGTCGACTACGACCTGCCCGCCGCGCTCATCGACGACGCCGTCGCGCTCGCCCCCGGCATCGAGTCGCCGACGATCTCTCCGCTGCGCGACCCCGAATGGGTCGCCGTGCGCGTGATGGTCGCCCGGAAGGGTGTGAACCGCGTGATGGACTCCCTCTACGCGATCGGCGCCCGCGCGATCCTCGTCACCGCCATCCACGCCGCGAGGCTGTGATCATGAGCCTCGTGTGTCGCGTCATCCCGTGTCTGGACGTTGCCGCCGGGCGCGTGGTGAAGGGCGTGAACTTCGAGAACCTGCGCGACATGGGCGATCCCGTCGAACTCGCGAAGCTGTACTTCGATCAGGGCGCCGACGAGATCACGTTCCTCGATGTCACCGCCACTGTCGATGAGCGGGCGACGACGTACGACGTCGTGCGGCGCACGGCCGAGCAGGTCTTCATCCCCCTGACCGTGGGAGGGGGAGTGCGCACCGCCGACGACGTGGCACGTCTGCTGTCGGTGGGCGCCGACAAGATCGGGGTCAATTCCGCCGCGATCGCCCGCCCCGCGCTGCTGGACGAGATCGCCGACCGCTTCGGTGCCCAGGTCCTCGTGCTCTCGCTCGATGTCAAGCGCTCGCCCGACACCGAGTCCGGATTCGTCGTCACCACCCACGGCGGACGCACGGCGACCACTCTGGACGCCCTCGCCTGGGCCCGCGAGGCCATCGAGCGCGGCGCCGGCGAACTGCTGGTGAACTCCATCGACGCCGACGGGACGAAGGCGGGCTTCGATCTCGAGCTCGTCGCGCTGATGCGCGAGGTCTCCAGCGTCCCTGTCATCGCCTCCGGGGGTGCCGGTGCGGTCGGCGATTTCGCCCCGGCCATCCGCGCGGGTGCGGACGCCGTGCTCGCGGCCAGCGTGTTCCACTCGGGGCAGCTGACCGTCGGCGACGTCAAGGCGGCGCTGAGCGCCGACGGGATCGAGGTGCGCGCATGACCGATTCGACAGCATCCGACGGCGACGACGTCGAGGCGCGCATCGCCCGGGTCGTCTTCGGGGAGGGGGGGCTTGCTCCCGCCATCGTGCAGCAGCACGACACGGGCGAAGTCCTCATGCTCGCGTGGATGGATGCCGAGGCCCTGCGCCGAACACTCACCAGCGGCCGCGTCACGTACTGGTCGCGGTCGCGCGGCGAGTACTGGCGCAAGGGCGACACTTCGGGCCACGTGCAGCTCGTGCGCGGAGCCCGGCTCGACTGCGACGGCGACGCCCTCCTGATCAGCGTCGAGCAGGTCGGTGCCGCCTGTCACACCGGCGACCGCACCTGTTTCGACGCGGACGACCTGCACCCGGTGACCCGCATGCCGGCGGCGAACGCGTGAAGGGTGCGCGTCGGGGTCGCACCACCGCGATCCTCGCGATTCTGGCCACCGGCGCGATGCTGCTCATCGCATCGACGCAGACCTGGGTGAGCGTCTCGCTGCGCGAGAGCCCGGATGCCGCGCTCGAGGTCGCGGGTGCCGCCGCGGTGCCGGTTCTCGCGCCGCTCGCGCTGGCGGCCCTCGCCGTCGGAGGTGCACTTTCGATCGCCGGCCGGGTGCTCGGCACGATCTTCGGCGCGCTGGCGCTCGCGCTCGGCATCCTGCTCGTGATCCTGATCGCCCCCGTCGCCGTCGATCCTCCGATCGGCACCGTGGCGGCGACGGTGACGGAGGCCACCGGAATCGCCGGGGAGCCCGCGATCGCCCAGCTCGTCGCGTCGATCAGCGCGGGTGTGTGGCCCGCGATCGCGCTCGTCTGCGCCGTGGTACTGGCCGGCGCCGGCGGCGTCGTGCTCGCCACGGCGCACCGCTGGCGTGCCTCCGGACGCCGGTACCGCACGGACTCACCGCGCTCTGCGCCCGCCCCCGGCGCGGAGGACGCCGGGACGCTCGACGCCATCGACTCGTGGGACGACCTGAGCCACGGCACCGATCCCACCCGCTGATCGGATCGTGCATCGGCGAGGTGCGGCAGGCGCGCGGCAGCGCGGCATCGCCCGATAGACTGAAGCGGTTGTCGATCGAAGGAGTCCCATGAGCAACGACATCGCCGACCCCGGTCACGGACACTCGCCCGCCGCCTGGACCGCCGTCGTCATCATGCTCGTCGCCGTCACCATCGGCACGGTGGCCTATTTCTTCGATCTTCCCTGGCTGGTCTGGGCCTCGGCCGGGCTGCTGGTCGTCGGAGCTCTCGTGGGCTGGATCATGGCGCGCGCGGGCTACGGCGTGGGCGGCTCCAAGTACACGCCGAAAGAGCACTGAGCATGCTCGCCGACCTCATGGCCGGCGCCGTCGAGGATTCCCGCACCCGCGAGGCGAGTCGTTCGCTCGCACACGTCGAGCGCGCCGCCCTCGCACAGCCGCCCGCCCGTGACGCCCTCGAAGCCCTCGCCCCCGCCGACATCGTGCGCATCATCGCCGAGGTCAAGCGCGCGAGCCCCTCGCGCGGCGATCTCGCCGACATCCCCGACCCCGCGCATCAGGCGGGACTCTACGAGCGGGGCGGGGCGAGCGCCATCAGCGTGCTGACCGAGCAGCGCCGGTTCAAAGGCAGCCTCGCCGACCTCGAGGCGGTGCGGTCCGCAGTATCGCTGCCCGTGCTTCGGAAAGACTTCATCGCGACGCCGTATCAGGTGGTCGAAGCGCGCGCGGCCGGCGCGGACCTCGTCCTTCTGATCGTCGCCGCGCTCGATCAGCCCACGCTCGAGCGGCTGCACGCTCTGATCCTCGATCTCGGAATGACTCCTCTGGTGGAGGCGCACTCCGCCGACGAGGTCGACCGGGCCGCGCAGCTGGGCGCTCGCGTGATCGGTGTCAACGCCCGCGATCTCTCGACGTTCCAGCTCGATCGCGACCTGTTCGGACGCCTCGCGGAGCGCATTCCCGCGGGCGCGATCAAGGTCGCCGAGTCCGCCGTGCTGCGCCCGGAGGACGTGGCGCACTACCGACGAGCCGGCGCCGACGTGGTGCTGGTGGGGGAGGCCCTCGTGACCAACGACCCGATCGCCACGCTCCGGGATTTCCTGGCGGCGACAGAGCGCGATGCGCTCCGCGACCAGGGAGCGACCGCGTGAGCCTGCGCGAGGCCAGCGGTCCCTTCTTCGGCGAGTTCGGCGGGCGGTTCATGCCCGAGTCGCTCATCGCCGCGATCGACGAGCTGACCGCCGTGTACGAGGCGGCCATGGCCGACCCGGCCTTCGGCGCCGAGTTCGCGCGCCTCCTGCACTCATACGCAGGCCGCCCCTCGGCTCTCACCGAGGTACCGCGGTTCGCCGCGCACGCGGGCGGCGCCCGCATCTTCCTCAAGCGCGAGGATCTCAACCACACCGGGTCCCACAAGATCAACAACGTGCTCGGCCAGGCCCTGCTCACGCAGCGGCTGGGCAAGACCCGCGTCATCGCCGAGACCGGCGCAGGTCAGCACGGCGTCGCCACGGCCACGGCCGCGGCGCTCTTCGGTTTCGAGTGCACGATCTACATGGGCGAGGTCGACACGCAGCGCCAGGCACTGAACGTCGCGCGGATGCGTTTGCTGGGCGCAGAGGTCGTGCCGGTGACCACCGGCTCGCGCACCCTCAAGGACGCGATCAACGAGGCCTACCGAGACTGGGTGGCCAGCGTCGAGACGACCAACTACATCTTCGGCACCGCGGCGGGTCCGCACCCGTTCCCCGCGATGGTCCGTGATTTCCAGAAGGTCATCGGGGACGAAGCCCGAGCGCAGCTGCTCGACGAGGTGGGCAGACTGCCCGACGCGGTCGTCGCCTGCGTGGGCGGCGGATCCAACGCGATCGGCATGTTCGATGCCTTCCTCGACGACGCGCAGGTGCGCCTGTACGGCGTCGAGGCGGCCGGCGACGGCGTGGACACGCCGCGCCATGCCGCGTCCATCGGGCGCGGACGGCCGGGTGTGCTGCACGGTGCGAAGACCTTCGTGCTGCAGGACGAGGACGGGCAGACGATCGAATCCCACTCGATCTCGGCAGGACTGGACTACCCCGGTGTGGGCCCCGAACACGCGTGGCTTGCTTCGATCGGTCGCGCCGACTACATCCCCGCGACCGATGACGAGGCGATGCAGGCGCTGCGCCTGCTGTCCGAGACCGAGGGCATCATCCCCGCGATCGAGTCCGCCCACGCGCTCGCCGGCGCCCTGCGGATCGGGCGCGAGCTGGGTCCCGACGCGCTCATCGCGGTGAACCTCTCCGGCCGGGGCGACAAGGACATGGACACCGCCGCGAGGTATTTCGGACTGTACGACGACGGGGATGCCGATCCCGGCCCCGCGGACGCCGCCAGGGGCGAAGGACAGAAGCTGTGACGTCGCCCGTCGAGGCGGCGATCGCCAAGGCCGAAGCCGAAGGGCGGGGGGCCTTCATCGGCTACCTCCCGATCGGGTATCCCGACCTGCAGACGAGCATCGACGCCGCCGTCGCCCTCGCGGAGGCAGGCGCCGACATCCTCGAACTGGGCCCTCCGTACAGCGACCCCGTCATGGACGGTCCGGTCATCCAGGAGGCCACCGTCGCGGCCCTCGCGAACGGCTTCCGACTGCGCGACCTCTTTCCCGCGATCCGTGAGATCACGAGTCGGGTGGACGTGCCCGTGCTCGTGATGACCTATTGGAACCCGGTGTGGCAGTACGGCGTCGATCGGTACGCCGATGACCTGGCCGCCGCCGGCGGGGCCGGTCTGATCACGCCCGACATCACGCCCGAGGCGGCCGGAGAGTGGATCGCCGCGAGCACCCGCACGGGACTGGACCGTGTGTTCCTTGCCGCACCGACGTCGAGCGATGACCGCCTCGACCTCGTCGTGAAGAACTCGACGGGCTTCGTCTACACCGTCTCGACGATGGGCATCACCGGCGAGCGCGCGGAACTCGACGCCGCCGCGCGCACGCTCGTCGGCCGTCTCCGAGATCGCGGCGCGACACGCGCGTGCGTCGGCATCGGCATCTCGACCCCGGATCAGGTGGCGGGCGTGCTCGACTACGCCGACGGGGCGATCGTGGGAACGGCTCTCGTGCGTGCGCTGCGCGATGGCGGAGTGCCGCGCCTGGCCCGGGTGGCCCGCGACCTCGCCGCGGGCACGCGCCGAGGAACAGCCGTCGCGGCTGACTAGACTCGCAGGCATGCCCTTCGCGTTTCCGCACGACCTGACGAGCGCCACCACCCAGGTCTTGGCCAGCATCCCGAGCCCCTCGGTCAGCTACATCGACATCGGGCCGCTGCGCATCCACTTCTACGCCCTGTGCATCATCGCGGGCATCATCGCGGCGACCCTGATCACGAATCACCGGCTCACCAAGCGCGGAGCCGAGCCCTGGGTCGTGCTCGATGTCGCCCTGCCCGCCGTCGTGCTCGCGATCATCGGCGCGCGCATCTACCACGTGCTCACCCACCCGGGGTTCTACTTCGGCGAGGGCACCAACATCTGGGCGGTCTTCTTCATCTGGGAGGGCGGAATAGCCATCTACGGCGCCCTCATGGGCGGCGCTGTGGGAGCGTGGCTCGGATGCCGCTGGACGGGCATCCGGTTCTGGTCGTTCGCCGACGCCCTGGCGCCCGGTCTGCTGCTCGCACAGGCCATGGGACGCTTCGGCAACTGGTTCAACCAGGAGCTCTTCGGGCTGCCCACCGATCTGCCGTGGGGCCTCGAGATCGACGCCGACAACACCGCCTTCCCCCCGGGGCTCGCACCCGACACCCTCTTCCACCCCACCTTCCTGTACGAGGTGATCTGGAACGTGGCGGGCGTGATCGTGCTGTTCTGGGCCGGGCGCGGGCTGCGTATGCAGTGGGGGCGCCTGTTCGGCCTGTACCTCGTGTGGTACGGCGCGGGGCGCATCGTGTGGGAGTCGATCCGCATCGATCCCAGCGAGATCTTCCTCGGCATCCGCACCAACGTCTGGGCTGCCATCGCCGGCGTCGTGTTCGGCCTCATCATCATCTTCGTGCAGAAGCGCCGCCACCCGGGGCGCGAGCCCGGCCCCTACAGCGACGGCCGAGAGTGGTCGCCGACGGGGGAGGGGGTACAATCGCAGGACACCACGGAGTTCGTGGACGTGAGCGAACCGCCCGCGAACGAACCGAAGAGCGGGGCAACGGCCACAAGCACAGTCGCCGCGAAGTAACGCAGCCGGGCCGACGTCGTCCCATGTAGAAACACCCAGTGAGGACGGTTGAAATGGCCGCGAGCCCTCTTATCGGCGACCGCAGCTCCCTCCCCGCGAAGCAGGGCATGTACAACCCCGCGTTCGAGAAGGACGCGTGTGGTCTGGCCATGGTCGCGACGCTGCGCGGAACGCCCGGTCACGACATCGTCGACCTGGCGCTGACGGCGCTGCGCAATCTCGAGCACCGCGGGGCCATCGGCTCCGACGCGGGAACCGGAGATGGCGCGGGAATCCTGACGCAGATTCCGGATGCCTTCCTCCGGGCCGTCGTCGAGTTCGATCTTCCGCCCGTCGGCGAGTACGCCGTCGGCATGGCGTTCCTGCCCCTCGACGATGACGAGCGCATCGCTCTGAAGAACGGTGTCGAGAAGATCGCGGCGAGCGAGAACCTCGTCGTGCTCGGGTGGCGCGAGGTGCCCACCGACGAGAGCAACCTCGGCAAGCTGGCGCATGCC
Source organism: Microbacterium sp. (assembly GCF_003248605.1). Classification (GTDB taxonomy): domain Bacteria; phylum Actinomycetota; class Actinomycetes; order Actinomycetales; family Microbacteriaceae; genus Microbacterium. The sequence goes on along the minus strand of NZ_QFPF01000030.1, from coordinate 690 downwards.
GCCCGCCCCGCATTCGAGCAGCTCTTCGTCTCGCGTCCCGCCTCCGGATCGGCGCCGGCGCTCTCGGGCATCGAGCTCGACCGCCGTGTGTACCGTCTGCGCAAGCGCGCGCGCCGCGAACTCGACGCCTACTTCGTCTCGCTCTCGTGCCGCACCCTCGGCTACAAGGGCATGGTCACGACGCTGCAGCTGGAGCCCTTCTACCCGGACCTGCAGGACGAGCGGTTCGCATCCGAGCTCGCGGTCGTGCACTCGCGCTACTCGACCAAAACGTTCCCGTCGTGGCCGCTCGCGCAGCCCTTGCGCATGCTCGCACACAATGGCGAGATCAACACGGTCAACGGCAACCGCAACTGGATGCGTGCCCGCCAGTCGCAGCTCGAGTCCCAGCTGCTCGGCGACGTCAAGCCTCTGCTGCCGATCTGCACGCCCGGCTCGAGCGACTCCGCATCGTTCGACGAGGTGCTCGAGCTGCTGACGCTGACGGGGCGCAGCCTGCCGCACGCCATCATGATGATGGTGCCCGAGGCGTACGAGAAGCAGCCCGACATCGACCCCAAGCTGCGCGCATTCTACGAGTACCACTCCATGCAGATGGAGCCCTGGGACGGCCCCGCCGCGCTGATCTTCACGGACGGCACGCTCGTGGGCGCGACGCTCGACCGCAACGGGCTGCGCCCCGGGCGCTGG
>NZ_QFPF01000124.1 GCF_003248605.1 Microbacterium sp. | reverse complement strand
CCACACTCCTTCTTGAGGCGAAAATGACTCGAAAGAAATCCACTTCTTTCACTATGCTCAAAACATGCCAGGCACCGCGCTCGAGCTCTCCACACTGGGCCACCGCATCCGACACCACCGCCTCACCGCGGGTCTCACCCTCGACGAGCTGGGGGCCGCCGTCGGCGTCGCCGGCAGCCAGCTCAGCCTGATCGAGAACGGCAAGCGCGAACCCAAGCTCTCCCTGCTGCAGGCGATCGCCGACGCCACGGGCACCGACGTGTCCGACCTCATCTCGGGCGAACCGCCCAACCGGCGCGCGGCCCTCGAGATCGAGCTCGAACGCGCGCAGGCGAGCCCCACGTTCCGGCGCCTGGGCATCGCACCTGTGCGCGTGACGAAGGGGATGTCGGATGAGACGCTCGAGACGATGCTGGGCATGCATCGCGAGCTGCAGCGACGCGAGCGCGAGGCCATCGCGACCCCCGAGGAGGCCCGCCGGGCCAACACCGAGCTGCGGCTGCGGATGCGCGAGATCGACAACTACCTGCCCGAGATCGAGAAGCTCGCCGAGAAGCAATTGCGCCTCGCCGGCCACGTCTCCGGCGCACTCACGCACCGCACGGTGAGCATCATGGCCGAGCGACTCGGATTCGAGCTGATCTATGCGGCGGATCTGCCCTCGTCGACCCGCTCGATCACCGATCTCGAGAACGGACGCATCTATCTGCCCCCGGCATCCATCCCCGGCGGCCACGGCCTCCGATCGATGGCGCTGCAGGCCATGGCCCACCGCCTGCTCGGCCACACCCGCCCCACGGACTACGCCGACTTCTTGCAGCAGCGCCTCGAGATCAACTACTTCGCCGCGTGCTGCCTCATGCCCGAGGGCGCCGCGGTCGCCTTTCTGCAGCAGGCCAAGAAGGACCGCAACCTCGCCGTGGAGGACTTCCGCGACGCGTTCGGCGTGACGCACGAGGCCGCGGGCATGCGCATGACCAACCTCGTCACCCATCACCTGGGCATCTCCCTGCACTTCCTGCGGGTGGGGCACAACGGAGCGTTGCAGCGGGTCTACGAGAACGACGACCTGCCCCTGCCGATGGATGTCACCGGTTCGGTGGAGGGGCAGATCGTCTGCCGCCGATTCTCGGCCCGCGGGGCGTTCTCGCAGCAGAACCGCACGACCGAGCACTACCAGTACACCGACACCCCCGCCGGCACCTTCTGGTGCTCGACGCAGACCGGCACGACGCCCGACGGCGAGTTCTCGATCACGGTGGGCGTGCCCTTCGACGACGCCCGCTGGTTCCGCGGCCGCGAGAGCGCGGCGCGCGCGGTATCGACCTGCCCCGACGAGGCCTGCTGCCGACGCCCCGCGAACGAGGTCGCCGAGCGCTGGGACGGCAGGGCCTGGCCCTCGGCCCGGGTCCACACGCAGATGTTCTCGCCGCTGCCGCGCGGCGCCTTCCCGGGCGTGGACGACTCGGAGGTCTACGCGTTCCTGGATCGGCACGCCGAGGGATGACGGATGCCGGGGCCCGCGCCCCGGCATCCTCCCGCGGGGGTCAGACGATCTCCGCGCCCGCGTGTCCGAGTTCGGCGAGCGCCCGCGCGCTCGATTCGGGCGCGACGCCGGCGACGAGCGCGGTGAGTACGCGCACGCGCCGGCCGTGCGCGATCGCGTCCAGCGCCGAGGCCCGCACGCAGTGGTCGGTCGCGATGCCGACGACGTCGACCTCGAGCACGTGATGCTCCTCGAGCAGCTCCGCGACGCGGCGGCCGTCATCGGTCGTGCCCTCGTAGAGAGAGTAGGCGGGGACACCCTGCCCCTTCTTGACGTGGTGGGTCACCGCCGCGGTCTCGAGGCCCGGGTCGTACTCGGCGCCCTCCGTACCCGAGACGCAGTGGACCGGCCACGTGTCGATGAAGTCCGGCTCGGGGTGGAAGTGTCCGCCGTTGTCGCCCTCTGCCGCGTGCCAGTCTCGGGAGGCGATGATCAGCTCGTACTCCCCCGCGTGCGCACGCAGGTGCCCGGTGATGGCGGCCGCCACCGCGTCGCCGCCGGCGACGGCGAGCGCTCCGCCCTCGGTGAAGTCGTTCTGCACGTCGACGATGAACAGCGCCTTGCTCATGTCTCGAGCGTACGCCGGGTGGCGGCATCCGTCTGCCCCGCCGCCGCGGTGTGCGGAGCGTCCGGACCCGCGCGCCAGAGCCTGCTCGGCCACCAGATCGCACGCCCGATGTCGTGCGAGAGCGCGGGCACGAGCAGCGAGCGGACGACGAAGGTGTCGAGCAGCACGCCGAACGCGACGATGAACGCGATCTGCGCGAGGAAGAGGATCGGGATGACCCCGAGCGCTGCGAACGTCGCCGCGAGCACGAGGCCCGCGGAGGTGATGACACCACCCGTGGCGACGAGGCCGCGCAGGATGCCCTGGCGCGTGCCGTGGCGAAGCGACTCCTCACGCACCCTCGTCATCAGGAAGATGTTGTAGTCGATGCCGAGCGCCACCAGGAAGACGAACCCGTAGAGCGGCACCGCGGGATCGGCCCCCGGGAATCCGAACAGGTGGTTGAACACGAGCGCGCTGATGCCGAGCGCAGCCCCGAACGACACGATCACGGTGGCGATCAGCAGCACGGGGGCGAGCACCGACCGCAGCAGCAGCATCAGGATGGCGAGGATCACGATCAGGACGATCGGGATGATCAGCGTGCGGTCGCGGATCGAGGTCGCGTTGGTGTCGAGCGCCACCGCGGTGACACCTCCGACGAGCGCCGTGCCCGAGCCGAGCTCGGCGTCCAGGTCCGCCCGCAGCTGGGCCACGGTCTCCTCGGCGGCGGCGGAGTCCGCGGGGTCGGCCAGGGTGACCTGCAGCAGGACGTCGCCCTCCGACACCATGGGCTCCGGGGCGGGGGTCCCCGGCGGGCCCGCCGCCTCGAAGACGACGTCGCCGTCAACGACGCTCACCGAGGCCTGTCCGGTCGGAGAATCCTCCGCGGCCACCGCGACGCCGTCGACGCCGTCGGCGTCCGCGAGCACCGTCGTGGCGGCGGCGATCTCGCCCTCCGGGACGATCACGTAGGCGGGGCTGCCCGACCCGCCCGGGAAGTGCTCTGCGAGCACGGCCTGGCCGTCGCGGGCCTGCGAGGCACCGAGCACGAGATCGCTCGACGAGACGCCGTCGGCCTTGAGCTGCAGCATCCCGACGCTCGCGCCCAGGAGCACGACGGTGCAGATGATCCAGATCGGGCGGGCGCGGCGCGCGACCAGGCGCGCCGTGGCGGGCCACACTCCGCGGCCGTCGCGCACGGGGTCGGATGCCGCGGCCTGACGCTTGGGCACAAAGGGCCAGAACGCGACGCGGCCGAACACCGCCAGCAGCGCGGGCAGGAAGGTCAGCGCCGCGAGCATGGCGAAGACGATGCCGATGGAGGCGATGGGCCCCAGGGCGCGGTTGGTGGCGAGGTCGGACAGCAGCAGGCAGAGAAGGCCCGCGATCACCGTGCCGCCCGAGGCGAGGATCGGCTCGAACGACCCGCGCGCCGCGGACAACGTGGCCCGCCACCGCGCCTCTCCGTGCGAGAGCGCCTCTCGGAAACGGGCGACGTAGAGCAGGGCGTAGTCGGTCGCCGCGCCGATCACGAGGATGAAGAGGATGCCCTGTACCTGCCCGTTGAGCACCACGATGCCGGCGTAGGCCAGCCACCACACGGTGAGCAGGGCGACGCACAGCGCGAACAGCGACGACGCCAGTACGAGGATCGGCAGCAGCGGCGAGCGGTAGACGATGATCAGGATGACGAACACGGCGCCGAGGGCGACAAGCAGAAGAAGCCCGTCGATGCCGAGGAAGCCCTCGGAGAGGTCGGCCGTGAAGCCTGCTGGACCCGTGACCCAGCCCTCCAGGCCGTCGGGCAGCTCGGCGACGATGCTGCGCAGCTCGGCGACGACGTCACGGATCTCGCCGTCGGCGTCGATCGGCACGAACAGCTGAACCGCCTCGCCGTCCTCGGAGGGGATCGGCGGTGACACGTCACCCGACACCCCTTCGATCTCGGCGAAGGCGATGGGCAGGTCCGTCGTGATCGTCAGCTGATCGGGCGTGAGCTCGCCGTCGCCCGTGACGACGACGACGGCGGGGATGGATTCGGATCCCGCGAAGTCGGGAAGCCTCTCCTGCACCTGCGTCGCGTCGGCACTCTCGGGCAGGAACGAGGACTGGTCGTTGGTGGAGACCTCCTCGACCTTGCCGAAGTACATCCCGCCGACAGAGCCGCCGATCAGCCAGACGAGGATCAGCACGACGGGGATGCCGATCCGCAGCCAACGGCTCGGTCGGCCCGCGCGAGGGTCAGAATCGTCGGGTGCGGCGTCGCGCAGCGAGCGGCGGGTGTCGGGATTCACGATCGCTAGCTTAGCTAGCAATCTATGCTCTTGGCGATCCCGGATGTACGCGCAGGATCATCCTTCGGCGATCAGGGCGATCCATCCCGCCGCGTACGCGGCCAGGGCGACGGCCAGCATCAGCAGCGCGAGGCGCACGAGCGCGCGCACGGCGTGAGAGCCGGCATCCAGGCGCATGCGGTTGTGCCAGCCGTGCCGGTAGTAGATGTCGGCCATGTCGCGCGAGTCGAGCCGGCGAACGTCGTGGTCGGTGAGCGCCGCCTCGTTCACGCCGCCCTCGTCGTCGAACCATCGCACGACCGAACCGTCATCGGTGTGCTCGATGACGCCCCGAGCGGGCAGCCAGGTGCCGTCCGCGATGCGCGCGACGAGGGCCACGAAGAGCAGCGCGAGCCCCGCCCCCACGCCGATCCAGGTGAAGACCTCAGCGATCAGTCCCACCGTGTCGGCCACGCTTCACAGATTAGCGGCGGCCGGCATGGGTCCGACGTCGGCACGACGGGCGCGGTCATCCTGGGCGGAGTGTCCACCGCGGTCATCAACATCATCGACGACAGGATGCAGCACCAGGTCGCGGCGGTCGGGTTCGAGCCGGCGAGCTGCACCCGCGAGGACTCGATGTGCGCGGTCGTGCTCCAGCATCCTACGCGTCGAGCCCCCTCGTGACCCCGGACGGCATCGCGATCGGCACCCTGTGCGTGTTCGACGAGAGCCCCGGCGGGCTGCGCGCCGAGCAAAGCGCCGCGCTCGATGTCTGGCCCATCAGGTCGTCGACGTACTGGAGCTGCGTCGCCTCACGCACGAGCTGGCCCGATCCAACGAGCAGCTCGCGTCGTTCGCCGCGCAGGTGAGCCACGATCTGCACAACCCCCTGATGGCGCTCTCGGGGTTTCTCGAGCTCGCCTCCGACAGCCCGGAGATGGCGCACGCACCCCACGCCGCCGCGGCCCTCGGCCGAGCCGAGTCGGCGGCGGAGAGGATGACGGCGCTGGTATCGGACCTGCTCGAATTCGCCCGTATCGGCGGAGCGCAGCCACGGCGGGGCGCCGTCGACATGCAACGGATCTGCGGCGAGTCGCTCGAGGATCTGAGCGCGCTGGTGCGATCGACGCATGCCGTCGTGAGCATCGACGCGCCGATCCGGCCGATCGGCGACCCCACTCTGCTGCGGGCACTCATCCAGAACCTCGTCGCCAACGCGCTGAAGTTCACCGCGGCAGCCGGCACGACGCCGCGGATCGACGTGCGCGGCGATGACCTCGTGGGCGGATGGCGCCTCACCGTCGACGACAACGGCCCCGGAGTGCCCGTCGAGCGCCGCGATCGCATGTTCGAGCTGATGGAGCGGGGCGCGAGCTCGGCCGTGGAGGGGCTGGGCATCGGCCTGGCCACGTGCCGGCGCATCGTGCAGGCGCACGGCGGGCGCATCGGCATCGACGACTCCCCCGCCGGCGGGACGCGCGTGTGGGTGACGCTTCCCGGCGGCGCGGCGCAATACGGGCCCGCGCCCAGAGCCGATGTGCGCGCCCAGAGCCGGTCGAAGGGCGGCACATATACCGGCTCGCGCTCTCGATGAAAGAACTCTCACCAAGTATTTCGCCGTGGGGCGTCGGAAATACATATCTTCGAATCTCGATGTCGGTGGTCCCGCGTAGAGTTCGAATATGAACACATGGTCCGGCGGCGACGCACACGACGACAACGTCGATCGTGTGGATGCTGTCGCGGCGGGGTTGGCGGCGGAGTATGCGGCCGCGGTGGCCGCTATTGCTGCCGCGGAAGCTCAGGCGATGAGCGTGCTGGCGCGGGCGCAGGCGGTGGGGTTGGAGCGAGTGGCGGAGATCCCCCGCAGCGCCGGCCGCGAAGCGGAACTCCCGTTGCGTGCCCTTGCGGCGGAGCTCGGGGCGTGTGCGCGGCAACCGGACCGGTCCGTGCAGCGGCGAATGAACGACGCCCACACCCTCGTGACGCGTTTCGCGGCGTCGTTTGAGGCGCTGGCGGCAGGGGCGGTGTCGGTCGGGCACGTGCGGGCGATCGTCGAACACGGGGTGAAACTCACCGACCCGGACATTCGCGCCGCGTTCGAGATCGAAGCATTGGAGCGGGCCGCGTCCACCACACCCGGGCGGCTCGGGCCGCAGCTCGCACGGCTCGTGGAGCAGGTGCAGCCGACCACTTTTGCGGAGCGGCACAAGGTCGCGCGCAAGAGCGGCGGGGTGTGGGTGCGGGACGTCGAAGACGGGATGACCGAACTTCTGCTGCGGGGCCCGGCGGTGCCGGTGCACGGGATCCACGACATGATCACCCACATCGCCCGCGACGTCCTCAACACCGCACACGCCGCCGAAGCCGCGGACGCGGCGGCTGCGGGCGCAGCTGGGACTGGCGAGCCTGCGGCTGGCGCGGGCGTCGCGGGCGGCAGCATCGTGGATTCTCGGACCCTGGATCAGGTGCGCGCGGACGTGCTCATGGAGATGGTCCTCACGCACCGGATCGACACCGAGACCGGCGAAGGACTCGGCGACGGACACGGCGGACTCGCCTCCATCCGCGCGACCGTCAACGTCACCGTCCCCGCCCTCGCACTCGCCGGCGTGACCGACGACCCCGCAGAACTCGTCGGACGCACCCCCATCGACCTCGACACCGCGAGA
>NZ_QFPF01000123.1 GCF_003248605.1 Microbacterium sp. | reverse complement strand
GGATGCTGTCGGCACAGCATCCCCTTCGCCGATCGCCCCGCGCACCACGGCGACCGCCTCGTCGGTCGTGGTCGCGGCGCGTAGGGCGGCGGTGAAATCGTCGTCCATCAGGCTGCGGGCGAGCTTGGACAGGACGGCAAGGTGCGCCTCGGCGGCCGTATCCGGAGCCGCGATCAGGAACACGAGGTCGGCCGGGCCGTCGTCGGCGCCGAACGCGACACCGGGCGAGAGCCGTGCGAACGCGAGCGAAGGCTCGGTCACGGACGCGCTCTTGGCGTGCGGGATCGCGATGCCGCCGGGCAGCCCGGTCTCATCCTTCTCCTCCCGCGCCCACGCATCGGCGTAGAGCTGGGCGGCATCGGTCGCGCGGCCCTGCGCGACCACCCGCTCGGCGAGCGCACGGATGACCGCCTGCTTGTCGGTGCCGAGCGGCTCGTCCAGACTGACGAGCTGCGGGGTGATGGTGTTAGACACGGTCGACCTCCTCTGGTCGTGGTGTTCCGGCCCGCACGCCGGCGTCGGCGAGCGGGGTGACGGCGACGGTGCCCGCGGGCAGGTCGTCGGGTGTGGGGATCTGGGTGCCGGGCAGGGATGCCGCAGCCGCGCCGTAGCGGATCGACGATCGCAGACGCGATTCGGGTGTCGCATCCGACGCGAGATCGGCGAGCAGGTAGCCCGCGAGCGAGCTGTCGCCCGCCCCGACGGTGCTCGCGACGCGGATGCGGGGCGGGATGCCGACCCACGCGCCGTCGGAGGTGGCGAGCACCGCGCCCTCGGCGCCCAGGGTCACCAGGGCGGCGCCGACCTTCGCGGGAACGATCGCGCCGGCGATGCGCAGCACCTGCGCGCGGAGGTCCGTGCCGTCGTCGAGGGTCGCGCCGGCGAGTTCGGCGAGTTCCTCGTCGTTGGGCTTGATCAGGTCGGGCGCGCCGTGCTCGACGACGGCGCGCAGCGGCGCGCCGGAGGTGTCGACCGCGACGCGGGGCGATCGGTCGCCCCAGCGCGCGCGCACGGCGCGGATGACGTCGACGTAGAAGTCGGCACCGGGACCGGGAGGCAGGGACCCCGCGAGCACGAGCCAGTGGGCACCTGCGCAGGAATCGACGACCGCCGCGATGATGTCGGTCGTGTCGGTCGCCGAGAGCATCGCGCCCGGCAGATTGAGCTTCGTGGTGGTTCCCGCGGGGTCGGTGATGGCGATGTTCGCGCGGCTGTGTCCCGCGATCGGCACCGCGAGGTGCGGGATCCGCGCCGCCCGCAGTGCCGCGACGTACGGGTCGTCGTCGGCGAGCGGCAGGACGGCGGTCGTCGCGACACCGGCCGCCGCGACCGCTCGCGAGACGTTGATTCCTTTGCCCCCGGCATCCTCTCGCAGCGAGAGCGCCTGCTGCACCTCGCCCGGAGCGAGCGGCGCCTCGAGCGCGATCGTGCGGTCGAGGGAGGGGTTGGCCGTGAGGGTGACGATCATGCGGTCCAGACCTCCACGTCGGCGGCGTCGAGCGCCTCGATGAGCGACGGCGGCAGCGGGGCGTCCGTGACGACGACGTCGACGTCGGCGATGCGCGCGAACTGGACGAGGTACTCGTCGTCGGCCTTGGTGGCATCGGCGAGGACGATCACCCGACGGGCGGCCGAGACGATCGCATGCTTGACGGCCGCCTCTTCGGGGTCGGGCGTACTCAGCCCGAACTGCGCCGAGAATCCGTTCGTGCCGAGGAAGGCGATGTCGGGACGAAGTCCCTCGATAGCCCGCACGGTGCTCGATCCGACCGCGGCGGCGGTGAGGCCCCGCACGCGTCCTCCGACGATCGTCACGGGCAGGTCCTCGCGCGCACCGAGCTCGAACGCGATCGGAACCGAGTGGGTGACCACCTCGACCCGCCCGCCCTCTTGGCCGAGGTGTGCGGCCAGCTCACGGGCGAGGGCGGCGGTCGTGGTGCCGGCGTCGATGTAGATGGATCCTTCGAAACCGTCCGGCAGGGCCTCGAGCGCGCGGGCGGCGATGCGCTGCTTCTCGGTGCTGCGCACCATGTCGCGCTCTCCCACGGCGGTCTCGACGGTGCTGGCACGACCCGCCGCGACGGCGCCGCCGTGCACGCGCCGCAATGCCCCGGAACGTTCGAGGGAGTCGAGGTCGCGGCGCACCGTCTCGGTGGTGACGCCGAACTCACGGGCGAGCTCGACGACCGAGACCCGGCCGCGTGATGTCAGCTGGCGCTCGATCGCGCCCTGGCGCTCCGTTGCGTACATGTGGCCTCTTCCTCAAGGATTGCCCACACGTTACAACAGAGATCAACAGAAAACAACACTCGACCGCGCGGCCGACTGCCCGAGCATCAGTCGGACGATCACCGCCAGTCCCGCGGCGTCGGCGGACAGGAACGAAGGCGTCCGACGTACCGCGCGGGATCCGGCCGCAGCCGGGAGGAGGCGACACCCGAAAAGGAGACAACAAAAAAGACCCCCGGATCTCGAGGGTCTTACTTGCTGGGGTACCTGGACTCGAACCAAGAACAACGGAACCAGAAACCGCCGTGTTGCCAATTACACCATACCCCATGGGGTGTCGACCGAAGCCGTACCAAGGGTCAAGTCTAGACGATGCTCACGGCATCGGCCAAACCGACCCGGCCCGCCTCAGCCCGCGAGGTGGTCGACCAGGGCCCCGAGCCGACGCACCGACTCGGCCTTGCCGAGCAGCTCCATCGACTCGAAGAGCGGCGGCGACACGCGGCGGCCCGTGATCGCGACACGCGGCGGCCCATAGGCGATTCGCGGCTTGAGGCCGAGGTCGTCGACGAGCGCGGAGGCGAGGGCGGCCTGGATCGCCGCGGCCGTGAACTCGGAATCGGGCACGACCTCGATCGCGCCGACCGATGCGACGAGCACCTCACCCGCGTTCGCGGGAAGCCCCTGCAGCGCGTCCTCGTCGTAGACGACGTCGTCCACGAAGAGGAAGCCGAGCATGCCCGGAACCTCGCCGAGCATCTGCACGCGCTCCTGCACGAGCGGAGCCGAGGCGGCGATCGTCGCGAGCTGAGCCTCGGTCGGGGGCTGGGCGATGAACCCGGCCTCGGCCAGGTAGGGCACGATACGCGCCGCGAAATCGGCGGGCTGCAGCATCCGGATGTGATCGCCGTTGATCGACTCCGCCTTCTTCTGGTCGAAGCGGGCGGGGTTCGGGTTGACGTCGACGATGTCGAACGCGGCGATGAACTCCTGGAGCGAGAAGACGTCGCGATCGGGAGCGATCGACCAGCCGAGGAGCGCGAGGTAGTTCAGCAGCCCTTCGGGAACGAAGCCCTTCTCCCGCTGCAGGAAGAGGTCTGCGCGCGGGTCGCGCTTGGAGAGCTTCTTCGTGCCGTCGCCGAGCACGAGCGGCATGTGCCCGAACCGGGGGATGAAGCTCGTCACCCCGGCGTCGATGAGGGCACGGTAGAGGGCCAGCTGACGCGCCGTCGAGGGCATGAGGTCCTCGCCACGCAGCACATGCGTGATACCCATGAGCGCGTCGTCGACGGGGTTGACGAAGGTGTACAGCGGCACTCCCCCGGCCCGCACGATCACGAAGTCGGGAAACGACCCGGCGGGGAAGGTGACCTCGCCGCGGATCAGGTCGGTGTAGGTGACGTCCTCGTCGGGCACACGCAGCCGCCAGGCCGGCTCCCGCCCCTCGGCGCGGAACGCGGCCTTCTGCTCGTCGGTGAGGTGACGGTCGTGGTTGTCGTATCCCAGCTGCTTGGCGCGGCCGGCGGCCTCGTTGCGCGCATCGATCTCGGCGGCGGTGGAGTAGCTCTCGTACACGGCGCCCGCCGCGATGAGTTTCTCGAGCACGCCGGCGTAGATGTCGTGCCGCTGCGACTGCCGGTACGGCTCGTGCGGGCCGCCCTTCTCGACACCCTCGTCCCAGTCGATCTCGAGCCAGGTCAGGGCGTCCAGCAGCTGGCGGTAGCTCTCTTCGCTGTCGCGGGCAGCATCCGTGTCCTCGATGCGGAACACCATGGCGCCGCCGTGGTGGCGCGCGTACGCCCAGTTGAACAGCGCCGTGCGCACGAGGCCGACGTGGGGCAGACCCGTCGGCGAGGGGCAGAACCGCACGCGCACATCGGCGCCGGTCGCGGTCGTGGTGGGATACGAGGTCTCAGACATACAGGGCTCAGTCTAGTTGTGGCGCCCCGCTCCGCCCGGTCGCGGCATCCCCGCCGCCTCGCGCGCGGCAGCCGCGTACACATCTGCGGACAGAATCGCTCGACACGCCGCAGGTGGGCCGCACTCACCGGCGTGTCACGCCCCCGGTCCGCAGTTGTGCACGCCCGGAGTCGCACGGCCGGCCGGGCGGCCGGGTGAGAGGCGGTCAGGGGGTGGATGCCGGGGGCCGGGCGGTCGGGCGCGTCAGAGGCAGCAGGGCCACGACGACAAGCACGGCGGCCATCGCCACCACCGCCAGCCCGCCGTACCCGATCGCTCCGAGGACGAAGCCCGCGCCGATCGCCCCGACGCCGCCGACGAGGTTCATGATGAGGTCGCTGCGGCCCTGACGACGTGTGCGCAGGCGCTCGGCGGATGCCTCGGTCAGCAACGCGGACCCCGCGACCGTCGCGGCGCTCCAGCCGAGCCCCAGCAGCACGAGGGCGATCCCGACCGCGAACGGCGCGTCGGCGCCGAGCCAGGCCACGAGGAGGGAGGCGAGCAGAATCGCCTGGCCGAGCAGGATCACCCGCACACGGCCGAGCTTGTCCGCGAGGATGCCGAACACCGGGCTGAGCGCATACATGCCCGCGATGTGCAGGCTGATCGTCAGCCCGATCACGGTCAGCGAGGCGCCGTGATGCTGCAGGTGCACGGGCGTCATCGCCATGACGGCCACCATGACGCCGTGGCTCGCCGCGATCGCGATGATGGCGAACAGCGCGACGCGGGGGCGATCATCGTGCGCGATGGGGGCCGCTCCCCCGCCCCGCGCCTCGCGCCCGAGGCGGTCGGCGAGCACCAGAGGATCGGGGCGCAGCATCCCGAGGTACAGCGCGACCGCCGCGACCTGGGCGACGATCGTGAAGACGTAGGGGCCGGTGAGCGTCGGCATGCCCAGAGCCCGCCCGATCGCCTCGCCGGGCCCCACGAGGTTGGGCCCGAGCACCGCACCGATCGTCGTCGCCCAGACCACGAGCGAGAGGTCGCGGCCTCGGGTGCGGTCGGTGGCGAGGTCGGCGGCGGCGAACCGGGACTGCAGATTGACCGCGGTGCCGGATCCGACCAGCAGGAAGCCCAGCAAGAGCACCGGGAACAGGGACGTCGCCGCCCCGCCGATCACGACGAACACGCCCGCGAGGGCCATCAGCATGCCGGTGGTGAGCGAGATGCGCCTGCCCCGGCGGCGCGCGAGCGCCGCGAGGGGTACGGCAACGGCCGCGGATCCCAGCGTGAGAGCGGCGGTCGCAAGGCCCGAGAGCGCGTCGTCCCCCGAGACTGCGGCGGCCAGGAGCGCTCCCAGCGAGATCGTCGTGCCCGCGGCCAGTCCGCCCAGCACCTGCCCGGCGGAGAGCACGAGCACCGTGCGGCGCTGGATGCGCGCGATGTCGGCGGGCGCGCCCGCGGCGATCGTCATCGCGCGACGCCGACGGGGCGCATCAGGCGTTCCGCACCGAGTTGCGCAGGGTGCCGAGGCCTGTGATCTCGATCTCGATCTGGTCGCCGGCCTCGAACGGGCCGACGCCGGCCGGGGTGCCGGTGAGGATCACGTCACCCGGCAGCAGCGTGAACGCCGCCGAGGCGTAGGCGATGATGTCGGCGACCGAGTGGACCATGTCCGTGAGGGGCGCGTCCTGCGTGATCGTTCCGTTCAGACGCGAGGTGAGCCGCGCACCGTCGAGGTCGAACTCGGTCTCGATGGCGGGGCCCAGCGGGCAGAAGGTGTCGAAGCCCTTGGCGCGCGCCCACTGACCGTCGCTGCGCTGCAGGTCGCGGGCCGTGACGTCGTTGGCGATCGTGTAGCCGAAGACGTGATCGAGCGCGCGCTCGACGGGCACGTTCTTGCCGACCCTGCCGATGACGACCGCGAGCTCCCCCTCGAAGTCCGTGCGCTGCGACTGCGACGGGCGCACGATCGCGTCGCCGGGCCCGATCACCGCGGTGTTGGGCTTGAGGAACAGCAGCGGCTCGGCCGGCGCCTCGTTGCCGAACTCGGCCGCATGGTCGTGGTAGTTGCGCCCGACGCACATGATCTTGGAGCGCGGGATCACGGGCGCCAGCAGCGCCGCCTGAGACAGCGGAACACGTTCGCCGGTCGTCTCGAGCCCCGCGAACAGCGGGTCGCCCGAAAGGACGACGAGGTCGGTGTCGTCGACGATGCCGAATCGGATGCTGTCGTGGTGGCTGAACCGTGCGATCTTCACCCGTTCACCCTACGGCGCCGGTCAGGCGTCGAGGCGCAGCAGCCAGTTGTGGGTGTCCTCACGGCGCCCGTACTGGATGTCCGTGAGCTCTTCGCGCAACGACAGGGCGAGGTCGCCCGTGGGCTGCTCGTCGAAGAAGTCCTTGCCCTTGAGCAGACCGATCGGGGTGACCACGGCGGCCGTACCGCAGGCGAACACCTCGACGATGTCGCCCGAGGCGACTCCCTCGCGCCACTCGCCGAGCGACACCGCGCGCCCCTCGACCCTGTGCCCGCGGTCGCGGGCGAGCTGCAGGATCGAATCGCGCGTGATCCCCTCGAGGATCGACGGCGACTCGGGGGTCACCAGAGTGCCGTCCTTGTAGACGAAGACGACGTTCATGCCGCCGAGCTCCTCCACATTGCCGTCGGCGTCGAGGAACACCACCTGGTCGCACTCGTTCTCGTAGGCCTCGGACTGCGGCAGCAGCGAAGCGGCGTAGTTGCCGCCGGTCTTGGCCGCCCCCGTGCCGCCCTTGCCGGCTCGGGCGTAGTCCTCGCTCAGCCAGATCGACACCGGCTGCACGCCGCCCTTGAAGTAGGCGCCGGCGGGCGAGGCGATGACGTAGTACGCGACCTTGTGCGCGGGACGTACGCCGAGGAACGCCTCTTTCGCGAACATGAACGGCCGGAGGTACAGGCTCTGGTCGGAGCCCGAGGGCACCCAGTCGCCGTCCACCGCGATGAGTGCGCGCAGCGACTCGATGA
>NZ_QFPF01000122.1 GCF_003248605.1 Microbacterium sp. | reverse complement strand
GAGCACCACCGAGCGCGGAGGATGGCCACTGCTGCTGTCGGAGGTCGTCGCCACCGCGGGATTGGTGCTGGTCATCTTCTCCCTGGTTCGCACCGGCCGATCTCACCTCGCGGCGCCCGCGGTGGGGGCGTATATCGGCGCGGCCTACTTCTTCACCGCTTCGACGAGTTTCGCCAACCCGGCGATCACGATCGGTCGCATGTTCAGCGACACCTTCGCGGGCATCTCCCCCGCTTCGGCGCTGCCCTACATCGGCGCGCAGCTGATCGGGGGCGCCCTGGGGTGGGCGCTCGTGCGCGCGCTGTATCCCACCGCGGTCGCGCTTTCCGTCCCTGCGGAGGCGCCCGCGCGCTGACCGCGCACTGGGCAGCGGGCCCCACCTGACCGCGGACTCGGCAGCGGCGCCTCCGGCTCATCACGGCGGCGCACGCCCCGCCTGCTCCGGCCGCTCCGCCCGGCGACGGCGCATCTGCGCGAGCGGGAGCGCGAGCCGCGGGTTGTCGGCCAGCTGGGGCTCGTGGCGATCGAGGAAATCCCAGTACGCCGCCGTAACGGCATCCGCCTGCGCGTGCTTCGCGGTCGGCCACCACGACCCCATGCGCTGGAGGTAGGCGCCGCCCGCGACGTACGGCTTTGTCGCCACGCGACCGCCGTCGGCGTACTGACTCATGCCCTGCACATTCGGAACCATCACCCAGTCGTACGCGTCGATGAACATCGCCGAGAACCACTCATAGACCTCACGCGGCTCGTACCCCTGCAGGAGGAACCAGTTGCCCAGCACCATGAGCCTCTCGATGTGGTGCGCGTACCCGTGTCTGTGCACGCGCTCGAGCACGGCGCGCACCGGCACGGGGAGGTCGTCGGGAATCGCTTCGCCCGTGTACCACCAGGGCTCGAGCGCGCGGGTCAGACCGAAGTGGTTGGCGTGCACGAGGTCGGGCTGCGCGCGGAATGCGCCGCGGATGTACTCGCGCCACCCGATCACCTGACGGAGGAATCCCTCCCGGCTCTCGAGAGGTGCATCCGATGCCTCGACCGCCGCGACGACCTGCGCGGTCGTGATCAGACCGATGTTGAGGAGTGGACTGATCACCGAGTGGAAGAGGAAAGGCTCGTCGGCATCCATCGCGTCCTCGTAGCGACCGAACAACGCCAGCCGCCGCTCGACGAAGTCTGCGAGCCAGCCGCGAGCGGCGTCGGAGGTGACGGGAAGCCAGAAGGTCTCAGGGTCGCCGGGGTGATCGGCGAAGAGTGCGGCGGTGTCGGCGATGGCGCCCCGGGTGATCTCGTCCGGTTCGAGGGCAGGCAGCGGCGGGATGTCGATCGCCGGCGCCCTGCTTCGTCTGTCGCGAGGAAGGGGGTGGCGGTTCTCGGTGTCGAAGTTCCAGCGGCCGCCCGCGGGCGCCCCGTCGTGCATGAGCACGCCGGTGCGACGGCGCTGCCACCGGTAGAAGTCCTCCATCCTGCGTGCGGGGTGTGCGGCGAACCAGCCGTCGAGCGCGCGGTCGGGCGTGAGGAACAGATCGTCGGGGTACGTGCGGGTGTGCACGCCGTGCGCCGCGGTGACGGAGAGGAGGCGACGGTGGACCCGATCGTCGGTCGGTCGCATCCATGCGAGGTGCGTGATGTCGTGCTCCTCGATCGTCTTCGACAAGACCCGCGAGAAGGACGCCTCGGAGTCGCGGAGACGATGGTGCACCACGTTCCGACCCGCATGCCGAAGTCCTGTGACGGCGTGCCGCATGGCCGAGAGCAGCATGACGATCTTGTGGGCGTGATACGGGCGACGTCGGAAGGCCCCGACAGACTCGATGACGATGAACAGGTCGATCTCTGGGTCGGAGTACGCCGGATGCTCGTCGAACAGCTGCGTCGCGAGCACCACGGCGGCCTTCATGTCTCCACCATCGCAGGACTCGGCCTCGGCGGTGCGATAATGAAGGCATTCTCATCGTATTTTTGTTCTATTTTCATTCTCCTGTGAGATGCTTTGTATATGAACATATTGACGGCCATGCGCGAGCGACTCGAGTCCCTCGCGCGTGTCGTCGAGTTGAGTGTCGCGGCCCATGACCTGCCGGCAAGCACCTCACGGTTGAGCGATGCATCTCTCATCGCGGGGTTGCGCGACCTCGCAGCGCTCGCCAACGACGTGGCACGTCTGCAGTCGGTGCTCGCCGGGGTGGCAGCGCACAGGTCGCGGCGCGAGGACGGCCACTCCGGGCTCGCCGCAACACAGGGACATGCCACGCCCGCGGCGCTCGTGCAAGCGATCACCGGCGGCACGAGAGCCGAAGCGCAGCGACAGGTGCGCGTGGGGCAGGCGTTGCTCGACGACGACTCGGGCTGCGGCGCGCCGGGCAGGAGTGCCGGCATCGATGACCCGGCGGCGGGCGACCATCCCACGATGGTGCCGGAATCTGACCACGAAAGCACATCGGGCTCGTCCCTGCGCACGCCGTGGCACGATCCGCTGCGACGCGCCCTGCTCGAGGGCCGCATCACCACGGCACAGCATGATGCGATCCGCCGGGGCCTGGGCGCGCCCACGACCGACGGCGCCGACGCGCTCGCCGCCGAGGGCGCATGGTCGGTGGCCGCCGAGATGCTCGTAGACGAGGCCGCCGGCACAACCGTCGAAGATCTCGCCGCACGCGCGCGCACCATGCGCGACATGCTCGACCCTGCCGGCGCGGAGGAGCGATTCGCGCGCCGCTATGACGCGCGCTCGTGGCGCACCTGGATCGACGAGAACGGGCAGCACCACGCCCGAGTCGTGTTCGACGACGAAGCCGCACTCTGGGTGCGCTCATTGCTCGCCTCCGCGGTGCGCCCCCGACGAGGCGGGCCTCGGTTCGTCACGGAGGAGGAGCAGACGCCGTCCGCAGCGCTCCGGGACGACCCGCGCACCAACGAGCAGATCGAATACGACCTGATCATCGACGTGCTGCGCGCGGGCTCACTGGCGCAGGCGTCGGATGTCTTCGGAGCCCGTCAGCCGGGCGTGCGCATGGTCGTCGTCAAAGACCTCGTCGGCCCTCGCGACCCGTTCGGCCGCCTCCTCGCGGTCGGTCACGCTGAAGACGGCGGGCAGTCGCTGCCCGGCACTGTCATCGATCGGGCGCTGTGCATGCACGGCTCCACCGAGGTGACCGTGGACGGCCGCGGCAATCCGCTCGACGTCGGGCGCGAGCAACGCCTGTTCACGCCTAAACAAAGACTTGCTCTGGCCGTGCGCGACGGCGGCTGCGTCTGGCACGGATGCCGGCAACCAGCGTCGTACTGCGAGGCCCATCACATCGACCATTACGTGGCCGATGGCGGGCGCACCGACATCGACCGTGGCGTTCTCCTCTGCAGGTTCCACCACATGCTTCTGCACAACCGTGGATGGAGAATCGAACGGTTCGGATCGGGCCCGCTCATGCTTCGCGCACCCGGCGATCCGCGCGGCGGCGGCACCGTGCTGACATCGAAGGCGACGTGGCGATGGGCGTGGGACCCTCCTCCGCTCGACCGCAAGGGATGGCGCGCGGCGTGAGCACGGGCGATCGCGACGACGCGCGGCGCGATCTCGTTGATGCACGCCGCGCGCGGCACGCGGCGTCAGTTCTCGACGTCGCCGCGCCACTCCCCTGTCTCGCGCGGGTGCTCCTCGATGAACTGCGTGAAGTTCTTCAGATCCTTCTTCACGGCGTGGTCGTCGACCCCGAAGGCGGCGCCGGCCTTCTCGAGCACGCCCGACGGCTCCCAGTCGATCTGCACGGTCACTCGGCACGAGGCATCCGTCAGCTTGTGGAACGTCACGACTCCCGCGTGATTCTCATCTCCGCCGACGCTGTTCCACGCCACCCGCTCATCGGGATGCTGCTCCGTGATCTCGGCGTCGAACTCGCGCACCGCGCCGCCGATCTTCACGACCCATCGCGTGTGGGTGTCATCGGTCTGCGTGATGGACTCGACGAAGCTGAGGAAGCGGGGGAACGACTCGAACTGCGTCCACTGGTTGTAGGCCGTGGTGACGGGGACGTCGACGTCGACCGTTTCGATGATGCGTGCCATGAGGACTCCTTCTCTGCTCGCGCCACCGCCGCGGATGGCGGCGGCACATGTGGGCGACGGATGCCGACAACGCTAGGCACGGCAGACCACACGCTGACGGGGGTTGACAAGCCGCGGCCGCCGCACCCACGCGCGCGTGCCGCAGCGCTCGCGTCACGCCCCCGCGACACATCCCACGCGAGCGACGAAAAGACGCGACACTACCCCTGCACCCTCCGCACCGACACGCGGTAGGGCATAACTAACACTCCTAATTACTAGTTTGGTGAGCAATAATGGAGGCATGTCCACTGCTCAGACCACGTTCGCGCTCGGCGCCCGGTCCCGCTGGACCGAGGTCGAGGAAGGATTCCACGTCGGAAACAGGGGCGGCGAGTACGCCGGCTCCGTCAGCAAGGTCGAAGACGGCTTCGTCGCGTTCGACGGCATCGGCACTCCGGTGGGCCGATTCGCCACCGTCGAGCAGGCGCAGGCCTCCGTCGACAGCGTCGTCCCGGCGGGCGAGCCGCCCGCCGTCCGCGTCGCCCGCGCCCGCCTCGGAATGACCGCCGCCACCGTCGCCGCCGGCGTCGCCGGCACCCTCCTCCTCACGGCGGGCGTCCTCGCTCCCTGGCTCTGACGGCCCACGGCCCACGGCCCACGGCCCAACATCTCCCCACATCCCCGCACCGCTCCTCGAAAGGCCGTACGCCGTGACTGCTCACCCAACCCTCGACGCCGCCACCCTCGCCCTTCCGCCGACCGAGCCGCTCGACCTCTCGGAGCTCGCCGAACTGACCGGCACGCCGTCGCGCCGCTAGGCTGGGCGACGAAGCTTCCCCTCCGAAGGAGATCCGATGTTCATCGTCGCCCTGGTCCTGTTCATCGCCGGCATGTGGCTCACGGGGTTCGCGTTCTCACTCGAGGCCTGGCAGGGCCTCGTCTTCGCCGCCGGCATCCTCTGCGTCTCGGCGGCACTCGCGATCCCGGTCCACCTGGCCCAGCGACGCTGACGCCCGCGACACCTGGTGCCGAGACCACCCGAGCCGGGATAATGATGCCATGGCGGGCACCAGCGGCACCTACAGCGCGATCTCGAGCTTCTCGCGCGTCGAGATCCTGCACCTGATCCAGGAAAGACCCCGGCGCACGATCGCCGAACTCGCCGAGGCCACCGGCCTGCACGCCAACACCGTCCGCGAGCACCTCGACCGCCTGACCGAGGGCGGGCACATCGTCCGCGAGACGGAACACCGCACCACCCGCGGCAGGCCGCGCGTGCTCTACTCCGCCGCGACCGGTGAGGCCGAAGCATCCAGTCCCATCGCGCGGCGCAAGGCCCGCGAAGCCGCCGAGCGCGGCGACATCATGCGGCGGGTGATGCCGTGGACCGGCTCATCGGTCAACGAGATCGGCACCGATGCCACCCATCAGCTCGACGCGATCGTCGACCACCTCAGCGAATCCGGCTTCGACCCGCTCGTCGACGACAAAGAGCTCACGATCGATCTGACCCCCTGCCCCCACGCGACCGCACAGGCGGGGCACCGCGCGACGCTGTGCTCCGTGCACCTGGGCATCATGCAGGGCGTGCTCACCGAGGCCCGCGGCCCCCTTCTGATCGACGGCATGCGATCCAGCTGCAACCCCGAGGAGTGCGTGGTCCAGCTCACGACGCGCTGAGCGCCGCCCGATCCCCCGCGCCGACCCGGATGCGATCCGGACGCGTGTACACGTTCATCGAATCTCCCCGCAGGAATCCGACCAGCGTGAGCCCCTGGGCCGCGGCGAGCTCGACGGCGAGGGACGAGGGCGCCGACACCGCCGCGAGGATCGGGATGCCGGCCATCACCGCTTTCTGCACGAGTTCGAAGCTCGCGCGACCCGACACCATCAGCACGTGACCCGACAGCGGCAGCCGGTCATTCAGCACGGCCCACCCGACGACCTTGTCGACGGCATTGTGGCGCCCGACGTCCTCCCGCAGGACGACCGGGTCACCCGTCGCCGCCTCGAACAGGCCGGCGGCGTGCAGCCCGCCGGTCTTGTCGAAGACCGCCTGGGCTGCGCGCAGCAGGTCGGGCAAAGTCACGAGCACGTCGGCGGCGATATCGACAGCATCCACCGCGACGTCGTAGGAGGACACCGTCTGGACCGCCTCGATGGACGCCTTGCCGCACAGCCCGCACGACGAGGTCGTGTAGAAGTTGCGGGCGAGGTCGGGATCGGGCGCGGCGACCCCCGGCGCGAGGGTGACGTCCAGCACGTTGTAGGTGTTCTCGGCGACCCCCGTGATGGGCCCCCCGGTACCCGGCCCGCCGCAGTGGATCGCCGAGCGGAAGTGCCGCCCCGCGGCGATGACGCCCTCCGAGACGAGGAATCCCGCTGCGAGCTCGACGTCACTGCCCGGCGTCCGCATCGTGATCGCCAGCGACGTGCCGCCCACGCGGATCTCGAGCGGCTCTTCGACCGCGAGCGTGTCGGGGCGGCGCACCGGCTGCGTGCCGAGCGTGATCTTGGTGACCGGCCGCCGTGCCGTGATGCGTCCCACGATCAGCCGCCGATCGCGTTCATCCCGCGGGCCGGCTGCAGGAACGCGGGGTCGTTGATGGCATGCCCGGGTAGCTTTCCGTGCACGCACGAGCGCAGCATCGCGTCGATCGCGTCGTCACCCTCGCCTGCGCGCAGGATCGGCAACAGGTCGTACTCGGTGGTGGAGAAGAGACAGTTGCGCAGCTGCCCGTCGGCGGTCAGGCGCAGCCGGTCGCAGTCGCCGCAGAAGGGTGCTGTGACCGATGCGATGACACCCACCGTGTGCGGCCCGCCGTCGAGGGCCCACTTCTCGGCGGGAGCACCCCCGCGCCCCGGCACCGGGGTCAGCGTGAAGCGCGCGGAGAGCGCGGCGAGGATCTCGTCGCGCGTGACCATCTGCGATCGATCCCAGGTGTGGCCGGCATCGAGGGGCATCTGTTCGATGAAGCGCATCTGCGCATCGTGTGCGATCGCGAACTCGACGAGGTCGACGATCTCGTCGTCGTTGACCCCGCGCATGGCGACCGCGTTGATCTTGAGCGGGCGAAGTCCGCAGTCCCGCGCGGCGGCGATCCCATCGAGCACCTCGTCCAGGCGATCGCGCCGGGTCAGGTCGCGGAAGCGATC
>NZ_QFPF01000121.1 GCF_003248605.1 Microbacterium sp. | reverse complement strand
CCCCGCAAGGATCTGCGGCCCGATTCCCGAGTAGGCGGGATCGCAGGGCGCTGTATCGGGGCAATTCGCTCCCATCGCGAAGTTCAGGTTGCGCTCTGTCGGCAACCGACCAGTCACGAGACTCTGCTCCTTCTCCAGCGTGACGATGATGACCTTGGCCGAGATGCCGCAGGCAACTTGTACCCGGTGGATCAGCTCGGAGATCCGCATGGTGCCGCCCTCGATGGCATTGCAGACGACGTTTCCCGTTCGGTGAGAGATCACGGCCCCGCGAGAGGAGATACTCGTCGTGCCGGTGTTGATGCAGCGGCTATTCGTGCACCTGTCCTTCTCATCAAGAAAGCGCTGAATTTCGGCTGCTGTCATCGCCGAACCATCGAAGAACAGCGCATCGTCGATGAGGTTCTCAGGGTTGAAGCCTTCGAGCGTCATCGGCCTGATCAAACTGTCCACGCTCGATGCCGCGTCGCTCTCCATCGCCTGGGCCGGCAGTGCGGCCGCCGCAGCGGCAGGGACGAAGCCGCCCACCGCGAGCACGAAGGCGACGACGGTCGCGAGTGTGATCCTCGCCCCGCGCAGTGCGCGGCGCGGGCGGGGGGAAGCAGGTCGACGCATGGGACCATTGTGACTGAAGTAAACCAAAATCACTGCATGTTGCTACCGAACGCTCAGCGCCTTCGTGTCCTCAGAAGGCGCCTGACCCTTCGCCAGAACGGATGAGCGTCATAAACACCCCTGATGACGTCCCCAGCGACCTGATCAAGTCGGTCGGCGAGCTGACGCTCGGCGTCGCGGTGAAGCTGCGCCATATAGAGAGGTAGACCTGGTCCGTTCGCCTCCACCCAGCGACGAAGTTCTCGGTCTCGGACTTTCATATCGTCTCGCTCGTGCTGCGTGGACAACTCATACATGCTGTTGCCTGCTGCGCCTCTGGCGTCGGGCCGCTGCGTCCAATAGGCGAGCGGGGTGCCTCCGAGAAACGCCACAGGGTGCGCGGCCGTCACCCGCAGATAGAACTCCCAGTCCTCGACGGCGTCGAGCGTTTCGTCATAGAACCCAAGCTCTTCGTGGAGTGAGCGGCGATAGAGAAAAGAGATCGGAACAGCCCGATTGACCTCGAGCAGTGCAAGGAATGTCACGTCGGTCATACCTTGCCAGAACGGGGCGCGACCCTCTTCGACCCATTCGCGGCCTCGCTGTGTCTCGTACACGATCTCGGTCGCGACCATTACGCCGGCGTCAGCCGACGATGCATCAAGCAGCGCGCTCGTTTTGGCGAGGAACTCGGGATGCCAGCGATCGTCGTCGTCGTGCAGGACAACGTAGTCCGTCGTCGAGGCGCGAATACCCGCGTTGGCGGCGGCACATCGACCGCCCGCACCGGGCATCTCGATGGCACGCGTGCGATCTGCGATCGACGATTTGTCGACGATACGCATCACCTCGGCCGCATCGCCCCCATCATTGACGACGATTACCTCTGCGTCGCTCACCGTCTGTGCAGCGATGTCCGCGAGCGCGCGAGCGAGAAAGTACGGTCGGTCCTTCGTCCGCACGATGACCGTCACACGATGAGACATGGACTACACCCTAGGTCCGGCGACTCGTCGACCTACAGCTCGGCATGCAGCTGCCATACGCGCTGCGCCGTGTCGTCCCACGAGAACGCCTTCGCGCGGTCCAGTGAGAGCACCCGCAGGCGCGTCGCGAGCTCGGCGTCGGCGAGGATCCGGTTGAGGGTCGAGGCGACCGGCTCGATGCCGTCGACCGCGACCAGCTGACCGGCGTCGGCGAGCACCTCGGCGTTCTGCGCCGAGGATGCCGCGACGACGGGCACTCCTGCGGCAAGGGCCTCCAGCATCCGCCACGGGAACGACAGTCCCGCCGACAGATCGACGAACGCCGTGGCCCCGGCGAGCGTCGCGGCGCGCTCGTCGCGCCCGGGAGCCGCCACGCGCACCCGGTGCTCGGGTACGCCCGCCGCGGATGCCACCTCGAGCATCTGTTCGGTCTCGTCGTCCGCCCCGCCGGCGAGGAGTGTCACGGTGGCCTCGGTGATGCCGGCGACGGCATGCAGCGCCGTCTCGAGCTCGTCGGCGCTCGCGCGTGCCGCGTCGATCACGACCTCGGGGTCGCCGCCCGCGCGCGCATCCGGCGCGGGCATCCGGGGCACGGCGCCCGAGATCACGCGCACGCGGCCGCCGAGCTTCGTGCGCTCGGCGAGTTCGCGCGCCATGGCGTGGGTGGGCACGACGACCGCGTCGGCGTGCTTGACGGCGCGCTTGAGCATCGCCCGGTGCCAGGCGACACTCCCCCGCGACAGCCGTTCAGGGTGCGTCCAGGGCTCGAGCGACCACAGAGTCACGACGGTCTGATCATGATCGTGCACCCGATCGTGGCGCACGAGGGGCGCGAGCAGCGTCGGCGAGTGGATCATGCCTCCGCCGATGCCGGGCACGACGCCCATCGAGCAGGCTGCCGCCAGCTGTGCGCGCTTGAGCGGCACGCGATCCACACGGGCAAGCCCCGGGATGCTGGAGCCCACATCGCCCGCGTCGGCGGGCACGATCGCCGCCACCTCCGCGCCCTTGGGCGTCGCGGCGACGAGGGCACGGGTCAGCTCGACGCTGGCGGATCGGAGGTCTTCGTCGGTCGCGGCGACCGCCTGGTCGAGCACGACGCGCAGGGTTGCGGTCATCCCTCGAGCCTAACCCCGCGCACCCGCTCGGCACGGGTGACGGGCGGGGTGATCCTGAGGGAATCCTCAGCGAAACCTCGGCCCGCAGCATCCGGTGTCGTCGCAGCGTGTGGCATATAGTGAGGACGTCGGCTGGGGTAGTCGACGACAATCTGGGGAACACGATCGCGGGCCGGGGGGTCCAGATCATCGCACGGCCCAACGGCCACCGGCCTCGCCGTGCGTGCCTCACGTGAGCCTCTTGGGGGAAGCATCATGTGGAAGAAGACGGCAGCAGCATGCGTCATCGCGGGAATCGTGGCGCTCGGGGCGCCCATGGCCGCCTCGGCCGAGACCGCCGATGACGCGGTCGGATACGTCGAGCCGACGGGTGTGGTGGTCAACCCGGTCGCCATCGAACCGTGCCTGACCTCGACGGTCACCTTCGGCGCCCGCTACTGGGCCCCGAGCGAGAGCGTCGCCATCGCGGTCGAGGGCTTCCACGCCGCCGACGCGTCGATTCCGGCGTCGGCGACCGCGGCCGCCGACGGCTCCCTCGTGACGACGTTCGTCCCTCCCGCCGACGGACGTGAGGACTACGGCATCACCTTCACGGCAGCCTCGCGGACGTACACGGCGGTCATCGCCGTGACCGACGGCGTCGACGCCTCGGCCTCGTGCGACCACGATCCCGGCGCCGACCCCGCCGCCCTGGCCTCCACCGGCAGCGACTCCGCGCCGTGGGTCGCCGTCGCCGGCGCGGGAATGCTCGTCGCCGGAGTCGCGGTGATCGCCACCCGCGCCGCCGCGCGCCGCCGCTCCTGAGCGCCTGCTCGCGCTGCCCGCTGGATATGATCCGGTCGAGAAGCCTCGAGGAGGATCCGCGATGACGCACGATCCCGCCGCGCCTGCGCGCCGCGCACGACGATGGTGGATGCTGGGCGCCCTGGCCGCGGTCCTGATCGTCATCGTCGCCGCCGCGGCGTGGGTGGGCGTGCGGGCGCTCGCCGCCCGCGACGCCCTCGAGGCGGCGACCGAGCACGCCCGCGCGCTGCAGGACGACGCGCTCGGCGGTGACGTCGCGAGCATCGACGCGCACGCCGAGGCGCTCGCCGCCGACGCGGCGGAGGCCGTGCGCCTCACGTCCGACCCGGTCTGGCGAGCGAGCGAGCTGGTGCCCTGGTTCGGGCGCAACCTGGCCGCCGTGCGCGAGGTCACCACGATCGTGGACGACCTCGCTCAGCACGGCATGGCGCCCCTGCTGGACGCGGCGGGCACGATCGACGTCGAGACCCTCGGCGTGCAGGGAGACAGCATCGATGTGGGGCCGCTGCGGGAGGTCGCCCCCGCCCTGGCCGAGGCCGACGCGGTGTTCGCCCGCGCGCAGGCACACGCCGCCGCGATCGACACCGCCGGCATCCTCCCCCTCATCTCGGACGCGGTGCACGAATTCCGCGACACGCTCTCCCCCGCCGCGGCCGCCGTCGACGGCCTGGCGCGGGCGAGCGAGATCCTGCCCGGGATGCTGGGCGCCGATGGACCCCGCACCTACCTGCTGCTGATGCAGAACAACGCCGAGGTGCGCTCCTCCGGAGGCGTGCCGGGCGCGATGGCGCTCATCCGCGCCGACCAGGGACGCATCACCCTCGAACGGCAGGCGTCCACCGCGGAGTTCCGCCGCAGCGAAGAGCCGATCCAGCCGCTCGCACCCGAGATCGTCGCCCTGTTCGACCAGCTTCCTGGGCAGTACATCCAGAACTCGGTCATGATCCCCGACTTCCCCGACGCGGCCGCCCTCGCCGCCGCGCACTGGGACCGCAACATCGGCGGCACCCCCGTCGACGGCGTCATCGCCGTCGACACCGTGACGATCGCCGACATCCTCGCCGCGACGGGCACCCTCGACCTCGGACCCTACAAGCTGACCGCCGAGAACGCCCCCGACATCCTGCTGTCGCAGGTGTATCGCGACGTGACGTCGCCGAGCGCTCAGGATGCCGTCTTCGAGGCCGCCGCGAGCGGCATGTTCGCCGCTGTCACCGACGGACGCGCGTCGGCCTCGCAGCTGATGGGAGCCCTCGGTCAGGCCGCCGCCGAGGGCCGCGTGCGGCTGTGGAGCCGCGATCCCGCTGAGCAGGAGGCCCTCGCCGAGACCACCCTCGCCGGCTCCCTACCCGCCGACGACGCGACGACCATCCACAGCGGCGTGTTCTTCAACGACACCACCGGCGCGAAGATGAACTACTACTCCGACGCCGAGGTCACCACCGAGCTCACGCGATGCGGCGACGCATCGACCATGTCGGTCACCGTCACCTGGACCAACGGCGCGCCGGCAGACGCGGCCACCACGCTGCCGGTCTACGTCACAGGCGGCGGGCACGCGGGGGTCGACCCGGGCAGCACACGTACCCGCATCGCCGTCTACGGCCCGGAGGGGTGGCTCGCACGCGCCTCGTCGGTCGACGGCGAGAGCGCCGGAGCCCAGACCGCGCTCGACGACGATCGGCCGGTGATCCAGCACGAGGTGACCCTCGCGCCCGGCGCACAGACCCGCATCGTCGTGGAGTTCATCGGCGAGGCCGGCGACGCCGAATCCGCGCTCGTGACGACGCCCCTGCTGCGCCCGATCGAGGTCGCCGAGAGCACCGAAATCTGCACGCGCGAATAACCCCTCGCGCTTTGCCCGCGCAGGGGCTACAGTGAGACCCGTTCCTTGGGGGAACATCGTCGTCGTGGGGACGACGAATCAGACCGTGATTTTTCTGGGGGAAATCGCATGCTCAAGAAGTCTCTTCTGGTCGGACTCGCCGCAACCATGATCATCATGGGCGGAGCGAGTGCAGCTCACGCCGAAACCGACCTCGGCGATTACACCGAAGACGTCAGCGTCACCGTCTTCCCGACGGTCATCCGGCCGCTCGAGACGTCGACCATCACGTTCTCCGAGGACTACTTCGATCCGAACGAGCTCGTCGGCGTCGTCGTCGACGGCGAGAGCGGCGCGGATGCGGGCCTTGCGGCCATCGCACCGGCGGCCCGCTCCAGCCTCACGACGTCGAAGACCGCCGCGGCCGACGGCAGCATGGTCGCCGTCTTCACCGCCCCGGCCGACGGCGACGGCGTCTACAACGTCTCGTTCAGCGGCTCCCGCGACTACACCGCCGTCATCACGGTCGTGCCCTTCGGCGTCGACGTGCCGAGCGCGGTCTCGGTCAGCGACGGTTCGCTCGCCAACACCGGCGGCGGCATCTCGCCCGTCATGATCTGGGTCGGCATCGGCGCACTCGCCCTCGGCTCCGCCACGGTCGTCGCGACGACCGTGCGTCGTCGCCGGGCCTAGTCCCGCACCTCGTCAGCGGCTCGGAGCCGGCGGCCCCGCTAGGGCGTTCGTCGGCTCCGAGCCGCTGCCCGTCCCGCCCTCAGCAGGACGGGATACGGTGGTGGCAGGCAACTGCGACGCGAACGGGAGAGCGCATGACGGACCTCACTGTCGTCGTGCCGACGCGCAACGAGGCCCCCAGCATCCCGTCGCTCATCACCCGGATCGCGCGCGCCGTCGACGGCATCGACGCCGAGATCCTCTTCGTCGACGACTCCGACGACGGCACCGACGGCCTCATCCGCACGCTCGCAGAGGACGCGCCCCTGCCGATCCGTCTCATCCATCGCACGGACGGCGTCGGCGGCCTCTCGGGCGCCGTCGTCGAGGGGCTGACGGCCGCGCACGCCGACCTCTGCGTGGTCATGGACGGCGACCTCCAGCATCCCCCCGAGACGATCGCCGACCTGCTGCGCGCCCACCGTCGCGGCGACGTCGACGTCGTGGTCGCATCGCGATACGCACAGGGCGGGCAGGCCGACGGCCTCGCCGACGTCGTGCGCTCGGCCGTCTCGCGTGTGACGACGGCGCTCACGCGTGCGATGTTCCCCCTGCGCCTGCGCGAGTGCACCGACCCGATGACCGGGTTCTTCCTGATCGATCGCACCCGCGTGGACCTTGCCGCGCTGCGGCCGCGCGGCTTCAAGATCCTGCTCGAGATCCTCGCGCGCAATCCGCTGCGACTGCGCGAGGTGCCGTTCGACTTCGCCGAGCGGCACGAGGGCTCATCCAAGGCCTCGGTGCGACAGGGGCTGCACTTCGTCACCCAGCTCGCGACGCTGCGCTTCGGAAAGATGTCGGGTTTTGCGCTCATCGGCGCGTTCGGCGCCGTCGCCAACCTCGCGATCATGGCAGGTCTCACCCACATCGGGGTGAGCTACGTGTGGGCGGCGATCGCCGCGGCCGAGGCAACGATCATCGGCAACTTTGTGCTGCAGGAGCGCTTCGTCTTCCGCGACATGACCGGCAGCGCGTCGGGCGGGTGGCTGAGGTTCGCGAAGTCGTTCACCTTCAACAACGCCGAGGCGCTCATCCGCATCCCGGTGCTCGCGCTGCTCGTCGAGACATGGCACATCTCGAGCGTGCTCGCGGCGGCGATCACCCTCGCGGTGGCCTTCGTCGCGCGCTTCGCGTTCCACTCGCTCGTCGTCTATGCGC
>NZ_QFPF01000120.1 GCF_003248605.1 Microbacterium sp. | reverse complement strand
ATCGTACGCGGCATCCGGCGGTCTGCACGGGGTCGGGGCATCCGTCGTGAACGCCCTGTCGGAGCGTCTCGACGTCGAGGTGGATCGCGGCGGCAAGACGTGGGCGATGTCGTTTCACCGCGGCGAGCCGGGCAGGTTCGCCGACGACGGTGAGCCCGGCCCCTCCGCCGCCTTCACTCCGTTCGAGGACCGCAGCGAACTGCGCGTCGTGGGCAAGGCCGCACGCGGCGTGACCGGCACGCGCATCCGCTACTGGGCGGATCGCCAGATCTTCACCAAGGACGCCGCCTTCCAGCTCGATGAGCTCGAGACGCGCGCACGCCAGACGGCCTTCCTCGTGCCGGGCCTGCGGATCGTCGTCCGTGACGAACGCGGCGACGAGACCGTCGAGACGGTCTACCAGTACGAGGGCGGCATCTCGGAGTTCGCCGAGTTCCTCGCCGCCGACGCGCCGATCACGGACACATGGCGGCTGCAGGGCGTCGGGACGTTCACCGAGACGGTTCCCGTCCTGCAGGCCACGGGAGCCATGGTCGCCACCGAGGTCGAGCGCGAATGCACGGTCGACATCGCCGTGAGGTGGGGCACGGGGTACGAGACGATCACGAGGTCGTTCGTCAACATCATCGCCACGCCCAAGGGCGGCACGCACCAGCAGGGCTTCGAACAGGAGGTCCTGAAGGTCCTGCGAACGCAGGTGGAGCAGAACGCGCGGCGCCTGAAAGTCGGCAACGACAAGCTCGACAAGGACGACGCACTGGCGGGCATGACCGCGGTGCTCACCGTGAGCCTGCCCGAGCCGCAGTTCGAGGGGCAGACCAAGGAGGTGCTCGGCACCCCCGCCGTGCGCCAGATCGTCGCCCAGGTGGTGCGCAAAGAGCTGGGTGCCCGGTTCGCCTCGACCAAGCGCGACGACAAGAACCAGACGTCACTGCTGCTCGACAAGGTCGTCGCCGAGATGAAGGCGCGGCTCTCGGCCCGCGCGCACAAAGAGACCCAGCGGCGCAAGAACGCCCTCGAGTCCTCCTCGCTGCCCGCCAAGCTCGTGGACTGCCGCTCCAGCGACGTCGCCGAATCCGAGCTCTTCATCGTCGAGGGCGATTCGGCACTCGGCACGGCGAAGCTTGCACGCAACAGCGAGTATCAGGCGCTGCTGCCCATCCGAGGCAAGATCCTGAACGTCCAGAAGGCGTCGATCAGCGACATGCTCAGCAACGCCGAGTGCGCGTCGATCATCCAGGTGATCGGGGCGGGCTCGGGTCGCTCCTTCGAACTGCCCCAGGCCCGATACGGCAAGGTGATCCTGATGAGCGACGCCGACGTCGACGGCGCCCACATCCGCACGCTCCTGCTCACGCTGTTCTTCCGCTACATGCGACCGCTCATCGAGGACGGCAGGGTGTTCGCGGCGGTTCCACCCCTGCATCGCGTCATCATCCGGCATCCCGGATCGAAGCCGAACGAGACGGTCTACACGTACAGCGAGAAGGAGCTGCAGGCGCTGCTGACGAAGCTGCAGAAGTCCGGGCGCACCTGGCACGAGCCGATTCAGCGGTACAAGGGCCTCGGCGAGATGGACGCCGATCAGCTCGCGACGACGACCATGGATCGCTCGGGCCGGATGCTGCGCCGCGTACGGCTCGAGGATGCCGAGAACGCGGGGCGTGTGTTCGAGCTTCTGATGGGCAACGAGGTCGCGCCCCGCCGCGAGTTCATCGTCGACTCATCCGCCCGCCTCGAGCGCGAGCGCATCGACGCCTGACGCGGAAGCGGGGGGCGCGCGTCAGCGGATCGCGTGTCCGATGCTCGCGACGACGGCGTCGAGCGTCACACCCGATGCATCGCGCTTCGCGCCGGACTCGGGAAGCGCGCGCACCGCGCCATCGGCGTCCAGCGCGCGTGCGGGACCCTCGCCGACCCAGGCCAGGCGGATGGCGTCCTCGCCGCGCAGCAGCCGCTGCGCCCGCACGCCGCCGGTGCCGCGCCCCTTGGCAGGGAACTCCGACAGCTCCGATACCTTCGCCGAGCCGGCATCTGTTCCGGCGAGGGCGGCGCTGCTGCCCGCGATCGTCACGACGACGGGGTCGGATGCTGCGGCGTCCACCACGGCGAAGTGCACGACGGCCTGCCCCGGTGCCACGCGCACACCGGCCATGCCACCCGCCGAGCGACCCTGCGGGCGCACCGCGGCGGCGTCGAACCGGAGGAGCTGTGCGTCACTCACGACGAAGATCAGCTCGGCGTCGTCGGCGGCCGGTGCCGCACCGACCACCGCGTCGCCCGGCTTGAGCGCGATGATCTCGATGTCGTGCTTGTTCGACAGCTCGGTCGCGCTGACGCGCTTGACGACGCCCTGACGGGTCCCCAGCGCGATCGGGGGCGCATCCACGAGCGGCACCAGGGCCACGATGTGTTCGTCCTTCGGCAGGGACAGGTACTGATCCGCGCGTGTGCCGGCCCCCGGCTGCACAGAGTTGCCCGGCACGCTGGGCAGATCGACGGGGGAGAAGCGCACGAGGCGCCCTGCGCTGGTGACGGCGGCGAGGTCGCCGCGTGTCGTGGTGTCGACCTGTGAGCGCACGGCATCGTGTTTGGCGCGGCGCGTGGGAGCGACGATCCCCGACGCGGGCTGATCGGGCGCCAGCTCGACGCGCACCATGCGCCCGCTGGCGCTGAGGATCACGCGGCACGGCGCGTCGGCGATCTCGAGCACGGGGGCGGTCCGGGAGGGGCGTGCGGTCGTCGCCGCCGCGTTGGTGAGCAGCGTGCGGCGAGGGGTGCCCAGACGCTCGGCGACATCGTCCAGCTCGGTCGCGACCTGACGTCGCAGCAGCACGTCGCTGGCCAGCAGCTCCTCGAGCGCCGCGATCTCGGCCTTCAGCTGGTCGCGCTCGGACTCGAGCTCGATGCGGGAGAACTTCGTGAGGCGACGCAGGCGCAGTTCGAGGATGTACTCCGCCTGCACGCGGGTCAGATCGAACACGTCCATCAGCCGCGCGCGAGCCTGTTCGCCGTCGTCGGAGGTGCGGATGACCTGGATGACCTCGTCGATGTCGACGATGGCGATCAGCAGGCCTTCGACCAGATGCAGTCGCTCGCGGCGGCGGGCAAGGCGGTACTCGCTGCGTCGGGTGATGACGCGCAGGCGATGATCGACGTAGACCTGGAGCATCTCGCGCAGCCCGAGGGTGCGGGGCTGCCCCTCGACGAGGGCGACGTTGTTGATGCTGAACGAGTCCTCGAGCGGCGTGAGCCGGAACAGTTGCTCGAGCACGGCCTGCGGATCGAAGCCGGTCTTGATCCCGATGACGAGCCGGGTGCCGTTCTTGCGGTCGGTGAGGTCTGCGACGTCGCTGATGCCCTGCAGCCTCTTGGACTGGACGGCGTCCTTGATCTTCTCGATGACCCTCTCGGGCCCGACGAGGTAGGGCAGCTCGGTGACGACGATGCCCGTCTTGCGCGGCCCGAGGCTCTCGATGCTCGTGCGTGCACGCGTCTTGAACGATCCGCGGCCGGTGCGATAGGCATCCCGGACACCGTCGAGACCGACGATGACGCCCCCGGAAGGCAGGTCGGGACCGGGCACGAACGCCATCAGATCCTCGAGGGTGGCATCCGGATTCTCGATGAGGTGGATGGCGGCGCCCACCACTTCGATGAGGTTGTGCGGGGCCATGTTCGTGGCCATGCCCACCGCGATACCGCTCGCGCCGTTGACCAGCAGGTTGGGGTATGCGGCGGGGAGCACCTCGGGCTGCTGGAACTGGTTGTCGTAGTTGGGGATGAAGTCGACGACGTCCTCGTCGAGGCTTTCGGCCATCGCGAGCGCGGACTCCGCGAGCCGGGCCTCGGTGTAGCGGGCGGCCGCCGGTCCGTCGTCGAGCGAGCCGAAATTGCCGTGTCCGTCGACGAGCGGCACGCGCTGGGAGAAGGGCTGCGCGAGGCGCACGAGTGCGTCGTAGATCGGGGCGTCACCGTGGGGATGCAGCTTTCCCATCACCTCGCCGACGACACGGGCGCTCTTGACATGCCCGCGGTCGGGCCGAAGTCCCATCTCGGCCATCTGGTACACGATGCGGCGCTGAACGGGCTTGAGCCCGTCGCGGGCGTCGGGCAGCGCTCGTGAGTAGATGACGGAGTAGGCGTACTCGAGGAACGATCCCTGCATCTCGGTCGAGACGTCGACGTCTTCGATGCGCTCGGCGGCGGGATCGGTGCGGGAGTCGGGCATGGGGTCCTTCGGGCGAGACGAGGGGCCGTCCGCGTGGTGTGCGAGACTGGCCCCGATGTCCCTCATGCTACCGGCGCCGCCCGCGCACGCCCGGAGCCTCACCGAGGTCATGCCACGCCTGTGGGCGTCGGTCGGCGGTCCCGAGCCCGACTTCGGGGTGCAGCAGCTGCCCCCGGTGGCATCGGCCATCGCGGTGGTGGTCGACGGGCTCGGTGCGGCGAACCTCGCTGCCCGGGCCGGCCACGCGCGCTTCCTTCGCGAGGCGATGGCCAAGCGCGACACCGCCCTGAGCGTCTTCCCCTCCACGACGGCATCCGCGCTTACGAGCCTCATGACGGGAGCGGCCCCGGGACGACACGGCATCGTCGGCTACCGTGTGCGCGTGCCCGGCACGGCGGTGCTGTCGAATCAGCTCACCGGGTGGGAGAAGGACGGCCTCGATCCGGCGACCTGGCAGCGGGCCGAGACGCTCTTCGAGCGCGCAAGCCGACGCGGCCACGCGTGTTTCGTCGTCAGCCGCGAGGACTATCGCTCCTCCGGATTCACGCGCGCGGCATTCCGGGGCTCGCACTTCCTCGCGGCGGGATCGTTCGCCGATCGACTGACCCTCGCTCTCGAGACCGCCCGCGCACATCCCGGAAGTCTGACCTACGTCTACACGCCCGACCTCGATGCGCTGGGGCACCGTATCGGGTGGGAGTCGGACGCATGGGTCGCTGCGCTCGAGCAGGTGGATGCCGCCGCCCGGGAGTTCTCGCGCGACGCGGCCGCCCTGGGCATCGGCGCGGTGCTCACCGCAGACCACGGCATGGTCGACGTTCCGCGGGACGGCCATGTGCTCGTCGTAGAGGGCGACGCGATCCTCGATGGCGTGGCAGCGCTTGCGGGCGAGCCGCGGATGCTGCATGTCTACGCGGAACCGGGCGAGGCCGAGCAGGTGGCACACCGTTGGCGGGCGTCGGAAGAGTCACGATCCTGGGTGCTCTCGCGCGCCGAGGCGATCTCGGCGGGGATCCTGGGGTCGGTGGATCCGGAGGTGATGCCGCGCCTCGGGGACGTGCTGGTCGCAGCGCGGGCGAGGGTCGCCTACTACGACGACCGGCTGCCCGACAAAGGACCGCAGAACATGGTCGGTCAGCACGGGTCTCTGACGCTCGACGAGCGACTCGTGCCTCTGATCAGACTCGGCGCCTACGCCACTCGCTGAGGTGTGGATTCACTCCCCGTCGCCGCGCGCGCCGAAGACGATCTCGTCCCATGACGGGAGCGACGCGCGTCCGCGCCGACGGCCACCGGTCTCGGCTGCCGATTCTGCGGGCTGCGTCGTCGTCTCGACGGAGTCGTCCACGGACTCGTAGCCGGGCTCGAGCGCGTCGAACAGGGCCACGGGAGCGTGCGGCGCCACCGGTGACGCCTCGGAGAGGCTCGGCGCGGATTCACGCTGACCGCGGCGTCGTCTGAGCGCGTCGAGCAGGTCGGCCGTCTCCGAGCTCGTCGACGGCGACTCGGCCGAGCGCTTGACGGCGGCATCAACAGCGCCCGACTGCGGCGGGGCTTCATCGGTCGCGGGCGCGACGGCGGGGTGCGGATCGCGACGCGGGCCGAAAGCGCCGCTGTCGAAGCGGGAGTCGTCCTTGAGCGCAGAGGAATTCTGATCGAGTGCGCGCAGGCGGGGGATCAGGCCCTCGGGCAGCGACCCCTGACGGGACAGCTGCGTTGCGTCGGCGTTCAGGGGTGAGAGGGCGCTGCGCCGCGGATCGAAGCTCCAGCGGGCGTCGTGCTCGATCTCGCCCACGGCGAACTCCACCTTCACGACCCAGCCGGCCTTCTCCTTCCAGCTGGTCCATCGCTCGCCGGCGGCGCCGACCTCGGCGAGTTTGGCGCGCATGGCGGCACCGAACGTGGGCTGTGCATCGGCGTCGTCGACGGCGCCCAGAAGCACGGGCACGGCGAGCGCGAGCCCCACGACGTGTTCGCGCTCGGCGAGGACGGGGGCCTCGAAGCGGGCGACGTCCTCTTCGCGGGCTCCCAGCAGCTGCGCGACTTCGCGGGCGGACAGACCCGAGCGAATGTGCGCCTGGATCTCCCGTGGGCTCGGGCGCGCGGCTCGGGTGTCGTCGACCTCGGCGCGCGCGCGGGCGCGCCGGATTTCGGCGCGGAGGACCTCGTCGATGACCAGTGCGAACGTCTCACCGTTGTCGCTGGCGACGATGAGGCGATCGTCCTCCGTGCGGATGACCTTGAGTTCTTGCATGCGAACGCCTTCTTCCGCATCGTTTGTGTTCGGCCATCGTGTCACGGGCGGCGTCCGGATGCGGGAATATCGCGGGCGCGCCGTGGGTTCGGAGAGGACGGCGGATGTCGCCGGAGCACGCATTTGCGAAATGCGCACCTGTCGTGCAAACTAGCGCCGCCTCACTGGCACCCGCACCACCAGCACGCAATGAAAGAAGTGACTCTCACGCATGGCAACCGACTACGACGCCCCCCGCAAGACCGAAGACGACAGCGAGTCGATCGAGGCCCTGAAGGAGCGCGTTCCTGACAAGCTGTCGGGTGCCGTCGGCGACGAAGACGCCGACAACCCCACGGGATTCGAGCTGCCCGGTGCCGACCTCTCCGACCTCGAGCTCGACGTCGTGGTGCTGCCCGCCCAGGAGGACGAATTCACCTGTGTGAGCTGCTTCCTGGTCAAGCACCGTTCGCAGGTCGATCACGAGGAGTCGTACGGATTGATCTGCCGGGACTGCGCCGCATAACACGGCCGCGCTCGATAGCGGCGGCGAGCCTGTCCGGCGTCCGGGTGGAGATCACCCACGCCGGAACGGGATCCGCCTCGTCCGTGATCGGTACGACCACGAGGCCCTCGACGCCGCCGCGGATCAGCATCCACGATCTCGGATCCAGTCTCGGTCCACGCGCCTGACGGGCCTCGTCACCGGTGAGCGGCAGCGGCTCACCGAGGTGGTCGGCATCGATGTGCGCGCGGCCCGCGCGAAGTTCTCCGTCGCGCACCTCCACGACGGGGGAGAGAGCCACC
>NZ_QFPF01000029.1 GCF_003248605.1 Microbacterium sp. | reverse complement strand
CGTGTCGCGCACCTCGCGGCTCTTCTCGTTGAAGATCGCGCGGAGCAGGCGCTCCTCCGCCGACAGCTCGGTCTCGCCCTTGGGCGTGACCTTGCCGACCAGGATGTCGCCGGGGCGCACCTCGGCGCCGATGCGGACGATGCCGCGCTCGTCGAGGTCCTTCAGCAGCTCGGGGCTGACGTTGGGGAGGTCACGGGTGATCTCCTCCTTGCCGAGCTTGGTGTCGCGCGCGTCGACCTCGTACTCCTCGATGTGGATCGAGGAGAGGGTGTCTTCCTTCACCAGGTCCTGGTTGAGGATGATCGCGTCCTCGAAGTTGTGACCCTCCCACGGCATGAACGCGACGAGGAGGTTCTTGCCGAGCGCGAGCTCGCCGTTCTCGGTCGCGGGGCCGTCGGCGATGACCTCGCCGACCTCGACGCGCTCACCGGCCGAGACCACGACGCGCTGGTTGTAGCTCGTGCCCTGGTTGGAGCGGTCGAACTTGCGGAGGTAGTAGTCCTGCGTGCCGCCCTCGTCGAGCTGCACGGTCACGACGTCGGCCGACACCTCGGCGACGACACCCGCCTTCTCGGCGGTGATGACATCGCCGGCGTCGATCGCGGCGTAGCCCTCCATACCCGTGCCCACCAGGGGCGAGTCGCTGCGCAGCAGCGGCACCGCCTGGCGCTGCATGTTGGCGCCCATGAGCGCGCGCTGCGCGTCATCGTGCTCGAGGAAGGGCACGAGCGAGGTCGCCACCGACACCATCTGGCGCGGGGAGACGTCCATGTACCCGATCTCCTCGGGGTGGAACAGGTCGACCTCGCCACCCTTTCCGCGGCGGGCGAGAACGCGCTCCTCCTGGAAGTGGCCGTCGGCCTGGAGCGGCGCGTTGGCCTGCGCGACGATGAAGTCGTTCTCCTCGCTGGCGCTGAGGTAGTCGATGTCCTCGGTCACGCGGCCATCGACGACGCGGCGGTAGGGCGTCTCGATGAAGCCGAACGAGTTGATGCGCGCGAAGGATGCGAGCGATCCGATCAGGCCGATGTTCGGGCCTTCCGGGGTCTCGATCGGGCACATGCGGCCGTAGTGCGAGGGGTGCACGTCGCGCACCTCGACGCCGGCGCGCTCGCGCGAGAGGCCTCCGGGGCCGAGCGCGGAGAGGCGGCGCTTGTGGGTCAGGCCCGCGAGCGGGTTGTTCTGGTCCATGAACTGCGACAGCTGCGAGGTGCCGAAGAACTCCTTGATCGCGGCGACGACGGGGCGCACGTTGATCAGGGTCTGCGGCGTGATCGCCTCGATGTCCTGCGTGGTCATGCGCTCGCGGACGACGCGCTCCATGCGCGAGAGGCCCGTGCGCACCTGGTTCTGGATGAGCTCGCCGACGGCGCGGATACGGCGGTTGCCGAAGTTGTCGATGTCGTCGACGTCGAGGCGGATCTCGGCGGGCTTGCCCGCGCGGACGCCGTCGAACGTCGCGTCGCCGCGATGCAGGCGGACCAGGTACTTGATCGTCGCGACGATGTCGTCGACGGTCAGCACCGAGTCGGACAGGGGCTGGTCGAGACCGAGCTTCTGGTTGATCTTGTAGCGGCCGACCTTGGCGAGGTCGTAGCGCTTGGGGTTGAAGTAGAAGTTGTCGAGCAGCGCGCGCGCGGCCTCAGCGGCGACCTGCTCGCCCGGACGGAGCTTGCGGTAGATGTCGCGGAGCGCGTCTTCCTTCGTGAGGATCGTGTCCTTCGACAGCGTCTCCTCGATGGAGTCGAAGCCCGCGAACTCGTTCATGATGTCTTCGCTCGAGAGGCCGAGGGCCTTGAGGAACACGGTGACCGACTGCTTGCGCTTGCGGTCGATGCGCACGCCCACCTGGTCGCGCTTGTCGATCTCGAACTCGAGCCACGCGCCGCGGCTCGGGATCACGCGCGCCGAGACGATGTCCTTGTCGGATGTCTTGTCGGGCGTCTTGTCGAAGTACACGCCGGGCGAGCGCACGAGCTGCGAGACGACGACGCGCTCGGTGCCGTTGATGATGAACGTGCCCTTGCCCGTCTGCAGGGGGAAATCGCCCATGAAGACCGTCTGGGTCTTGATCTCACCGGTCTGGTGATTCATGAACTCGGCCTCGACGTACAGGGGCGCCGCGTACGTCTTGCCGCGCTCCTTGCACTCCTCGATGGAGTACTTCTCGGGCTCGAGGTAGGGGTTCGTGAACGAGAGCTGCATCGTCTCGCTGAGATCCTCGATCGGCGAGATCTCTTCGAAGATCTCCTCCAGTCCGCTGATCTCGGGCACGTCGGTGCGGCCGACGGCCTGGGCCTCGGCGACGCGCGCCTTCCAGGCCTCGTTGCCGACGAGCCAGTCGAACGACTCGGTCTGCAGCGCCAGGAGGTCGGGGACCTCGAGGGTGTCGGAGATCTTGGCGAACGAGAGGCGGGATGCTCCGCGGCCGTTCTTCAGGGTGGGGGTGGTGGATGCGTTGCGCGCAGCAGCCAAGGGAATAACCTCCATGGGCCCGGGTAGGGCTCGTGATTCCTTGTCGTCAGGTGGAATGCTCGCCTTTCCCCGAATTGCCCTGGCGCCGCTCCCCGTTCTCACGAGGGGCGCAGGGGCACAGCCGACCACCATATGAAGGCAGGGGGAACCTAGGAGCGCAAACCACAACTATACGTCGCGCAGCCCTCCGTGTCCAGTCGATTCTTGACGCGCTATCTTTCCTGCGGTATAACCGCGCCATGGGTGGATGCTGGGGCCCCCGAAGGCCCGGAACGAGCGCATGACCTCCGGCGACGGGACGCGACCCGGCACGATCCGCACGCCGGATCAGCGCCTGCGCGTGTTCGTGTCGTCCACGCTGCGCGAACTCGAGGCGGAGCGCCGCGTCGCGCGGGCTTCGATCGAGCGCCTGCGACTCGCACCGGTGATGTTCGAGCTCGGCGCCCGCCCGCACCCTCCGCGGGAGCTGTACCGCGCCTATCTGGCCCAGAGCGACGTGTTCGTGGGCGTCTACGCCGACAGCTACGGCTGGGTCGCCCCGGGCGAGCAGATCTCGGGGCTGGAGGACGAGTACCGCCTCGCGCCCCGCGAGATGCCCAAGCTGATCTACATCCGCCACTCCACTCAGCGCGACACGCGGCTCGACGCCCTCATCGACCGCATCCGCGACGACGACACGGCGTCGTACCGGTCGTTCACGGGCACCGAGGAGCTCGCCGAGCTGGTCGAGGCGGATCTCGCGACCCTCCTCGCCGAGCGATTCGACGCGGGCCGGGATGCCGGGGGCACGACGGCGACCACGGATCCGCTGGCCGCCCGCATCCCTTCGCCCTTCACCCGCCTGATCGGACGCGACCGGGCCGTCGCCGACGTGCTCGACCTGCTCGGCGGCGGGCAGACCCGTCTGGTCACGCTGCTGGGACCGGGCGGGATCGGCAAGAGCCGGCTCGCGATCGCCGTCGCCGAGGCGGCCTCGGAGATGTATCCGGACGGCACGATCTTCGTGATGCTGGAGAACGTCCTCGAGCCGGATCTGCTGCTGCCCACGATCGGGTACGCCCTCGGCATCCGCGACACCGCCGAGGTGCCTCTGGAGCGGCGGCTCGCGCTCGCGCTCGAGGGCCGGCGCATGCTGATCGTGCTCGACAACTTCGAGCAGCTCGTGCAGGCCGCTCCCGTGCTCGTGCAGCTGTACACGATCGCTCCCGACGCATCGTTCCTCGTCACCAGCCGCTCGATCCTGCGCATCCGCGGCGAGCGCGTCTACGACGTCGCGCCGCTGGCCACCCACGACCCCGCCTCGCCCGCGTCGGTCAGCCGCGCACTCTCCTCGGCCGCCGTCGAGCTCTTCGTCGAGCGCGCGAGGGCGGTCAAGCCCGACTTCGAGCTGAGCGCGAGCGGCGGGGCCGCGGTGGTGGGCATCTGCCGCGTGCTGCAGGGGCTGCCGCTCGCGATCGAGCTGGCGGCGGCCCGCATGCGGGTGCTCACACCGGAGTCGATCCTCCGGCGGCTCGACAAGCAGCTGCCCCTGCTGGTGGACTCCTCCCGCGATCTGCCCGAGCGCCAGCGCACGCTGCGGTCGACGATCGAGTGGTCGACGGGGCTGCTGCGCGAGTCCGAACGCGAGCTGCTGTTCGACCTCGGAGTGTTCTCGCACGGCTTCACCCTCGAATCCGTCGAGGAGCTGGGTGCGGGCCGCGCATGGGAGGGCACCGCCATGGACGGCCTCGCGGCGCTCGTGGACTCCTCGCTCGTCGATCAGCAGGACATCGACGGGGAGTCCGTGTTCTCGCTCCTCTCGACGGTGCGCGAGTACGCCGTCGGCGAGCTGCGCGCCCGCGGCGAGGATCAGCGGATGCGCGCCGCGCACGCGCG
Organism: Microbacterium sp.; assembly: GCF_003248605.1. GTDB lineage: Bacteria > Actinomycetota > Actinomycetes > Actinomycetales > Microbacteriaceae > Microbacterium. The sequence continues at coordinate 19,816 of NZ_QFPF01000029.1, read as the reverse complement.
CCTCTACGCCGCACTGGCGCTGCGCGAGGCACCGCGCCTGGGCGGTCCCGAGCAGCGGGCGGCGGTCGCCCGGCTCAACCTCGAGCGCAGCAACCTGCGCAGCGGCGTGCGGCATCTGATCTTCATGGAGGACTTCGCGACGGCATCCACCGTGGCGTGGCGGCTGTATCTGTACTGGTGGATCGGTGGGTACCTCAGCGAGATGGCCCTGTGGATGCAGGAGATGCTCGACCGCGGGGGCGGCGACACGCCCTTCGCCCGCGCGGTCGCGCGCTACTACGTGCTGTGGAAGGAGATGTTCGGCACGCAGACGCCGACCGCGGTGGACGGGTTCTGCGAGGTCTCGGACCTGTTCGCGGAGGCGGGCGAGGCGATGGGGTCGGCGATGGCGCTGGCCACCGCGGGGCTCGCCCAGATCACAGCCGGGGATGCCGACTTCGACACCGCCGCCGAGCGGCTGTGGCGGGGCGCCGAGGGCTTCCGCGCGGCGGGCGCCCGCTGGGGCGAAGTGCTCATCCTCGTCGCGCTCGGCCGCCTGGAGTGGCTGCGCCGACGCGACGACGACGCGCTGGCGATGTTCCAGCGGGCCCTCGACGCGTCGCTCGCGGCGGCTGACGAGTTCACGGCGACCGTGGCGGCGCACCACCTGGCCCGGGCGCTGCTGCGGGGCGGGCGCGTCGAGGACGCCCTCCGCGTGTACATCGAGGGCATGGCGGGCTCCGTCGCGCTCGACAACGACGAGGGCATCGCCTACTCGCTGGAGGGGCTGTGCAGCATCGCCGCACTCGACGGGGATGTCGAGCGCGCGGGCGTGCTGGCAGGGGCGGCGGCCGCGATCCGCAAGCGCACGGGCCAGTACGACGCTCCCGCCTTCGTCTTCCACACCCGCGATCTCGAGCCGCTCGCGACGGGGCCGACGGGCGCGGCCCTCCAGGCGGCGATCGACCGCGGGCGCGAGTACGGAGCACGCGAGGCGGCGGAGTACGCGCTCGCCGGCGTGCGCGAACGCGCCGCGGGCGCGACGACGACGCCGGTCAGCCGGCCGGCCGCGCGTGCCGGAACCTGATCCGGCTGCCGGGCCGGAGCTGGGCGAGGGTGTCGAGCGACTCCTCCGTCGCCACGGCGATCACGGGGTAGCCGCCGGTCACGGGCCCGTCGGCGAGGAGGATCGTCGGCCGGCCGGAGGGTGGAACCTGGAGCGCACCCGGCACCATGGGTTCGCTCGGCAGTTCGCGGTGCACCGCGCGCTCCAGCTCGGGTCCCTCCAGGCGCATGCCCACCCGGTCGGCGTCGTTCGTCACGCGCCAGACGCTGCCGTAGAGGGCGAGGGCGGCGGCGGGGGCGAACCAGTCGGCGCGCGGACCGGGGGCCAGGGCGATCTCGGCTTCGGCACTCACCGGCCGAGGCGGCGCCTGGTCGACCGGCGGGATCGGCGCCCGCTCCTGCCCCGCACCGCCCAGCACGTCCCCGGCTGCCAGCGGCGCGAGCCCGAGCCCCGCCAGGCGATCCGTGGCGCGTGATCCCGCCGCCCGCGGGGCGTCGATGCCGCCGCGGAGGGCGAGATAGATCCGGGCGCCGTCCCTCGCCCAGCCGACCTCCAGCGTCTCGCCGGCTCTCCAGCGCGCCGCCGCTCCGGTGGGTGCGGGGCGGCCCGCGATCGTCAGGGACGCCTCGGCGCCGGTCTGGGCGACCCAGGTGTCGCGCAGTGCGACCGCGCGCAGGCCGCCCATCGTGACTTCGAGCCCCGCCGCATCCTCGGCGGTGCCCACCAGTCGCAGCGCGAGGCACAGGGCGCCCCGATCGAGGGCACCCGAGGGGGCGATCCCCTGCGCCGCGCGGCCGGGTCGGCCGAGGTCCTGCACGGTCGTCAGCAGGCCCGGCTCGATCACCCGCAGCAGCGGATCGGAGGAGGGCTCCGGGGGACGGGGTCGCACGGATGCCCGGATCACGGAGCGCACGCGGGCGAACCGCACCTGTCGGCCCGGAACGAGCAGGACGGGCTCCGCCGCCGCGGGATCGAACAGCGGCGCAGAGGTCGTGCCGATCAGGCGCCAGCCGCCGGGCGTCTCGCGCGGATAGGCACCCGAGAACTCGCCGGCCAGCCCCACCGCACCCGCCGGCACGCGGGTGCGCGGCGAGGCCAGGCGCGGGATGTCGAGTCCCCAGTCCTCGCTCGTCAGGTAGGCGAATCCCGGGGCGAACCCCGTGAACGCGACCCGCCACCGAGCCGCTTCGTGCCGTGCCGCGAGGGCGTCGGCGGAGAGCCCGACGAGCGCGGCCGTCTCGGCGAGGTCGGGGCCGTCGTAGACGAGCTCGAGCACGACCGGAGTCTCGGGCGGTGGTGCGATGACGGCATCCCGCGCCCGCGTCGCCGTGTCGGCGATCCAGTCGCGCGCGGCGTGCAGCGAGAGCGACCCGGGGCCGAGTCGCACGAGGATCGTCCGCGCGGCCGGTACGAGATCGACCGGACCGGACGGGGCGGAGTCGGCGAGCGCGGCGTGCACGCGATGCACCTCGGCGACCGAGCGGAGCTCGATGAGCAGGCCGCGCTCGCCCATCGGCAGGATGCGCGGCGGCGCGGCCTGCGCCGGCGCGCGACCTTCGGGGCTCACCACGGTGCCCGCACGACGATTCCGGCGGCATCGAGCGCGGCGCGCACCGCGCGCGCCATCGCGACGGCGGCCGGGGTGTCGCCGTGGACGCAGAGCGAGGCGGCGCCGGCCTCGACGAGACTCCCGTCGACCGCCGCCACCACGCCCTCGCGGACGAGGCGTAGGGCGCGGTCGGCGACCTCGCCGGGGTCCGTGAGGAGGGCGCGCGGCGAGCCCCGGGGCACGAGCCCGCCGCCGGGCGCGTATCCGCGATCGAGGAACGCCTCGCGGACGAAGGGCAGACCCGCGGCGGCGGCGGCGGCCGCGATCTGTCCGCCCAACCCGAGGATCGGCAGGGCCCGGCCGAGGTCCGCCGACAGGGATGCCACGGCACTCGCGACCGCGGCGGCCGGCCCCGCATCGGCCGAGACCGCGTGATAGAGCGCGCCGTGCGGCTTGACGTAGCGGATGTCGGCGCCCGCGGCGCGCAGGGCCGACAGCTGCTGCGCGACGACGTCGGTGAGGGCGTCCGCGTCGAGGCTCATCGCGGCGCGCCCGAATCCGGCGCGATCGGGGTAGGAGGGGTGCGCGCCGATGACGACGCCGTGCGCGGCGGCGCGGGCGACGGCGTCGCGCATGGATGACGCATCGCCGGCGTGACCGCCGCACGCGACGTTGGCGCTGGAGACGAGCGCGAACATGGCGTCGTCGTCGGCCGTCGGCACACCGTCGACGGTCTCGCCGAGGTCGCTGTTGAGGTCGATCGAGCCCACGGCTCCACGGTAGACCCGCGCCCGCTAGCGTGGGCGGATGGCCGGAGCGCGCAGACGTCGGGGGACCGCGGACGCCCCGCCCCCGCAGGCGCGACTCTCGGACGGCACGCTCGCCCGCATCGTGCCCTCGCCCTACACCTCCGGCTGGGAGCTCGAGGTCGACGGCACCCCGCAGTCCCACGTCGACCTGGACGATCCCGCGCATCTGCACTTCGAGTACGTCGCGCGGATGGGCGCGGTCATCGACCTGCTGCGACTGCCCGGACAGCCCCTCACGGCGGTGCACCTGGGCGCGGGAGCCATGACCCTGCCCCGATATGTCGAGCACACCCGTCCCGGCTCGCGCCAGCAGGTGATCGAGCTCGAGCCCGCGCTGGTCGAGCTCGTGCGCGCGCACCTGCCGCTGCCCCGGGGAGCGGCGATCCGCACGCGCGTCCAGGATGCACGCGCGGCACTCGGACGCCTGCCGGCGGCGATCACGGGAGCGGTCGACCTGCTCGTCTCGGACGTCTACTCGGGAGCGCAGACCCCCGCGCACCTGACCTCGCTGGAGTTCTACCGCGCCGCCGCCGCGCTGCTGGCCCCCGACGGGGTGCTGCTGGTCAACGTCGCCGACGGCGCGGGTCTGCGCTTCGCCCGCGGTCAGGTCGCAACCGTGCAGTCGGTGCTGCCGTATGTCGTGGTGCTCGCCGAGGTGCAGGTGCTCAAGGGCCGGCGCTTCGGCAATCTCGTCGTCGCCGCATCCGGGGCCCCCCTTCCCACCACGTGGCTGCCGCGCCTCATGGCCGCGGGTCCCCACCCCGCGAAGGTCGCCGAGGGCGCCGAGCTCGCGGCGTTCGTGGGCGGTGCGGCGCCGGTCGCCGATGCGGATGCCGTCGCCTCGCCCCGCCCGAACTCGTCGCTGTTCGAGCGATGACGTTCACCACACGCGGCGCGGCTGGCCGCCTTCGCCGGGTCGCCGAGGCAGACTGTCAGGGCGCCGGCAGGACGCGGCGCAGGTGAGGAGGTCACGGTGAGCTACATCCACGGGTACGACCCCGAAACCCTGCGCGAGGTCGTCGATCCCGCCGAGTGCCGCGAGCGGCTGCTCGAGCTGGGTGACCAGCGCAGCCTGCCCGCCCTTCTCGAGCGGGTGTGGCTGCTGAAGGTGCTCGACCGCCTCGACGACGCCCTCGTGATCTCGGACGAGTCCGTGCGGGTCGCCCGCATGGCCGGCACCCGCAAAGATCTGCTGCGCGCGCGCATCCTGCACGCCACCGTGCTGCAGTGGCGCGGCGCGTACGCCGCGGCCGCGCACGAGCTGACGATGTGCGTCGAGGAGTCCGAGGGCCAGGGATGGGCGTCGATCGCGGCCTTCGCGTGCCAGCATCGCGGCAAGGTGCATTTCGACGCGCAGGACTTCGACCAGGCCCGCCGCGACTTCAAACGCGCGCTGTTCCTGCGGCAGGAGTCGGGGGCGACCGACGCCGAACTCGAGTCGACGCTGCTCGCAGTGGATGCCGCCGACCGACGCCGCACGCGCGACTCGGTCGCCAGCTGACCGGCCCCGGCGCGAGTGTCGCAGGTATGTTCTAGGTTGTTCGCATGTCGGATCTGCAGCGCGTGCGCACCTGGGGCGAGGCCCTGATCACCCTCCATCTCGATTCGTCGTGGACCTTCGGTTTCGACAACGCCAAGCGCCGTGCGGGCCTGTGCGATTACACACGCCGGCGCATCACGGTCTCGCGCTACCTCAGCGCCCGCTACGACGACGAGACCAATCATCAGACGCTGCTGCACGAGGTCGCGCACGCCCTTGCGGGGCCGGCCGCCGGTCACGGCCCCGTGTGGAAGAAGGCGGCCCGCGAGCTCGGATACACGGGCGGCACGACCCATCACGGCGAGACGGCGGTGGAGCTGGCCCCGTGGGTGGGCGTGTGTCCCGCGGGGCATGTCGCCTACCGGCACCGGCGGCCGACGAGGGCGGCGTCCTGCGTGCGGTGCGCACCGCGGTTCGACGAGCGGTTCCTCTTCCGGTGGGAGCGGCGCGAGATCACCAGCGCCGCCCGACGCGCGGCGCTGACCCCGCGATAGACCGCGCGCGGCTGCGCGGTGCGAGACTGGCGGCATGCGCATCCTGCTCCGGTTCGAGATCGACTGCGACCCCGACGCCGCGTGGCGGGCGCTGCACTCCCCCGCGGTGGTCGCTGAGCTCTACGGTCCGCTGCTGCAGATGCAGCCGCTGGGCGCCCTCCCGACCGCGTGGGAGTCGGGGTCCGACGCCGCGGTGCAGCTCTCGCTCGCCGGCGCCCTTCCGATGGGTCGGCAGCTGATCCAGATCACGGACCGCGTGCGCGAGGACTCCCGCGGCCGCGTGCGCATCCTCCGCGACAGCGGGATCCCCCTGACCGGGCCCCTGTCGGCGCTCGACGTCTGGGATCACCAGATGGCCGTCGCTCCCGCATCCGAGGATCCTGCCCGCACGCTCTGGCGCGAGCGGCTCGTCATCGGCGGGGCCGCGGCGCCGGCGTTCTGGCCCGTGCTGTGGACGATCTGGCAGTGGCGGGCGGCACGCATCCGGGCGCTCGCCCCCACGTGGGCCTTCGATCCGCCGACCGACGCGACATCGCCCGGCGACGCGTCTCACCCGTAGACGTCGAGCGCTCCGGGGATCATCCGCAGCCGCACGCCGTACCGCCCGTGCGCGTCGGCGCGGGGGCGGGCCTCCAGCTCGCCGTCGTGCGCGAACGCCGGCACGTCTCCGCCGCGATCCGGCAGCCCCAGAGCGATCTCGGGCACGAGCCGGCGCTCGATGTCGGAGGCGCGGGGCATGAGCCGCAGCACCCTCGCGAGGGCCGCCGTGCGCCGCCCGAAGGCCAGGGAGGCCATCGCGTGCCGGCGCGGACCGCGGGCGTGCAGGACGCGCACGTCGAGCACATCGTCGTCCATGCTCCACCGCTGCATCGTCGCCACACGCGCGGGGTCGTTGCGCCCGACGCTCGTGAACACGGACCAGACGCGCAGGGACTCACCATCGAGCTCGATGTCGATCGGCTCCGCATGCCGCAGCACCCGCCACGCGGCGACGACCCCACCGAGCCATGTGCCGAGCTGCTCCCGGTACACCTCCCGCCGCGCGACGAAGTCGGGATAGATGCCGACCGAACCGGTGTTGAGCACGGTCAACGGTGTATCGCCGGCGTCCAGTTCGGCCACCGCGACCCGCAGTCCGCGCCCCTCCCGCAGGGCATGGATGCCGGCATCCAGCGTGTCGACGCCCGCGGCCCGGGCGAAGTGATTGAAGGTGCCCCCCGGGAGCACCAGCAGGGGCAGGCCCGTCTCGCGGGCGATCTGCGCGAGCGCGGCGACCGAGCCGTCTCCGCCGCACACCCCGAGCACCCGCGGCGGCGTCTGCCCGGCGAGCGCGCGGCCGACGAGCGCCGCCGGCTCCTCGGCGCCGGTGAGCTCGTGCAGGGACGCGGCGGGCAGCTCCCGCTCGATCGTGCGCCGGGGGTCGGCTCGGATGACGTCGGCTCCGGAGGAGGGATTGACGAACATCAGCAGGCCGGCACCGTCGACGAGCGCCGGCAGCGCGATCCGCTCTCCGCGTTCGCGGGGCGGATGCTCGTGTGCTCGCCGTACGGGAACGAGCGCGCGGCCCGCGAGGGCGATTGCGGCGCCGATCGCGACCCCGCCGATCACGTCCGAGAACCAGTGCGCGCCGACGTGCAGGCGCGAGTAGGCGACGCCGGCCGCGACGGGGGCGATGGCCGCGCCCACGACGGGGGCCTCGAGACCCACACCGGTCGCGAACGCCGCGGCGCTGGCCGAGTGTCCCGAGGGGAACGACGCCGAGGTGGGGTACACCGCAAGGCGGCGCCCGATGGGGACGTCCACGAGCACCGGACGCGGCCCGCCGAAGATCTTCTTACCGACGAGGTTGGCGACAAGGCTCGCGGCCGCCAGCGAGAGCACGCCGCGCAGCGCCGCACGCGGCCGCCCGATGACGACGAGGGCACCGGCGATCACGAACCACAGGCGACCGCGATCGGCCGCGCGCGAGAGCCGGCGCAGCCCGCCGTCGCGCGCACGTCGATCCCGTCGCGCGTTGACCCAGCGGTTCGCCTCGCGATCGAAGCGCCGCACACGCCGCGGCAGCAGACGGGCACGACGATACGAGACAACGGGATGCCGCAGCCGGGGCAGTCGCATGGGTCGAGGCTACGCCGCCACGGCCATTGACGGGCGCGGGCCCGGGGTCGACGATGCTGTTACGGCCCCGTCACACGCGGAAACCGCGGGGAAACGTCGGGGCCGCACGATGACACCAGCGGACCCGGTGCCGACACGGGCGAGATCGAAGCCCATCGGCGGGCGAAACCCGACGGGCGACGCGCGAAGCGAGAGCGAGGCAGTGATGGCGACAGTACGGGCGGCGATCTCCCAGACCACCTGGACCGGCGACAAGGAATCCATGCTCGACAGGCACGAGCAGTTCGCCCGCGATGCCGCGGCGCAGGGAGCGCAGGTGATGTGCTTCCAGGAGCTCTTCTACGGGCCCTACTTCGGCATCACGCAGGACAAGAAGTACTACGCCTACGCCGAGCCCGCCGACGGCCCGATCGTGCAGCGCTTCGCGGCCCTGGCCAAAGAACTGAATCTCGTGATGATCCTGCCGATCTACGAGGAGGAGATGGCGGGGGTCTACTACAACACCGCCGTCGTGGTCGACGCCGACGGCACGATCCTCGGCAAATACCGCAAGCACCACATCCCCCACGTCGAGAAGTTCTGGGAGAAGTTCTACTTCCGCCCGGGAAACCTCGGCTATCCCGTCTTCGACACCGCCGTCGGCAGGATCGGCGTCATCATCTGCTACGACCGGCACTTCCCGGAGGCCTGGCGCGAACTCGGTCTCAACGGGGCTCACCTGGCTTTCAACCCGAACGCGACGAAGCCCGGCCTTTCGAACCGGCTGTGGGAGGTGGAGCAGCCCGCCGCCGCCGTCGCGAACGGGTACTTCGTCCTCGCGCCCAATCGGGTCGGGCTCGAGGACAACGAGTACGGCGATGAGGCGGTGGACTTCTACGGCACCAGCCAGATCGTCGACCCGCGCGGCAACTACGTCGGCGCGCTGGGCTCGGGCGAGCACGAGGAGCTGCTGATCCGCGATCTCGACATGGACCTGGTGCGTCAGATGCGCGACGACTGTCAGTTCTACCGAGACCGCCGTCCCGACTCGTACGGGGAGATCGTCGCACCATGACCACGACACTCATCACCGGGGGCACCGTCGTCTCGGCCACGGGCAGAGCCCCCGCCGACGTCCTGATCGACGGCGAGAAGATCCGGGCCGTGCTCGCACCCGGTTCGACCCTGCTCGGGCACGACCTGACAGCATCCGTCGACACGGTCGTCGACGCCACCGGCAAGTACGTGATCCCCGGCGGAATCGATGCGCACACGCACATGGAGCTGCCCTTCGGGGGCACGGCGGCAAGCGACACGTTCGAGACCGGCACACGCGCCGCGGCATGGGGCGGCACCACCACGATCATCGACTTCGCCGTGCAGAAGTACGGCGAGCGCGTGCAGGACGGGCTTGCGGCATGGCACGCGAAGGCCGCCGGCAACTGCGCGATCGACTACGGCTTCCACCAGATCATCGGCGGCGTCGACGACGACTCGCTGAGCGCGATGCGCGGTCTGCTCGATGAGGGCGTGTCGAGTTTCAAGCTCTTCATGGCGTACCCGGGCGTCTTCTACTCGGACGACGCGCAGATCCTGAAGGCGATGCAGGTCTCGCGCGACACGGGCCTGCTGACGATGATGCACGCCGAGAACGGCCCCGCCATCGACGTACTCGCCCAGCAGCTGGTCGATGCGGGCAAGACCGACCCGTACTATCACGGCATCGCCCGCGCCTGGCAGATGGAGGAGGAGGCCACGCACCGGGCGATCATGCTGGCCGATCTGACCGGCGCGCCGCTCTATGTCGTGCACGTGAGCGCCAAGCAGGCCGTCGAGCAGCTCGCGGGGGCGCGTGACCGCGGGCAGAACGTCTTCGGCGAGACGTGCCCGCAGTACCTCTACCTCTCGCTCGAGGAGCAGCTGGGGGCGCCGGGGTTCGAGGGCGCCAAATGGGTGTGCTCCACGCCGCTGCGCTCGCGCGCCGAAGGGCATCAGAACGCGATGTGGCAGGCGCTGCGCACCAACGACCTGCAGATGGTCTCGACCGACCACTGCCCGTTCTGCATGAAGGATCAGAAGGAGCTCGGGCTCGGCGACTTCCGCAAGATCCCCAACGGCATCGGCTCGGTCGAGCACCGCATGGACCTGATGTACCAGGGCGTGGTGACGGGCGAGATCACTCTCGAGCGCTGGGTGGAGCTGACCTCCACGACCCCCGCGCGCATGTTCGGTCTGTATGGCACGAAGGGCGTCATCCAGCCCGGCGCCGACGGCGACGTCGTCGTGTACGACCCGAACGGACACACGTCCATCGGCTACGACAAGACCCATCACATGAACATGGACCACTCGGCCTGGGAGGGCTTCGAGATCGACGGCCACGTCGACACGGTCATCGCGCGCGGCCGGGTGATCGTCGACGGCGGCCGTTATCTGGGGTCCAAGGGCGATGGCCGCTACGTCAAGCGCGGCCTGAGCCAGTATCTGATCTGAGAGGCACGTGATGGACTTCGGAGTCGTCCTGCAGACCAACCCGCCCGCCTCGCGCACGGTGCAGCTGGCCACGCTCGCCGAGGCGCACGGCTTCAGCCACGTGTGGACCTTCGACTCGCACCTGCTCTGGCAGGAGCCGTACGTCATCTACTCGGCGATCCTCGCCGCCACCCGTCGGGTCACCGTCGGCCCGTTCGTGACCAACCCGGCCACGCGCGATTGGACGGTGACCGCGTCGGTCTTCGCCACGCTCAACGAGATGTACGGCAACCGCACGATCTGCGGCATCGGCCGCGGCGACTCGGCCGTGCGCGTCACCGGAGGCAAGCCGACGACGCTGAAGGAGCTGCGCGAGTCGATCCACGTCATCCGCGAGCTCGCCAACTCCCGCCCGGTCGAATACAACGGGGCGACCCTGCAGTTTCCGTGGAGCCGGGGCTCGAGCCTCGACGTCTGGGTCGCGGCCTACGGACCACTCGCACTGAAGCTGGCGGGCGAGGTCGGCGACGGTTTCATCCTGCAGCTGGCCGACGTCGACATCGCGGCCTGGATGATCCAGACGGTGAAGGATGCCGCGGCGAACGCCGGCCGTGATCCCGAGAGCCTGCAGTTCTGCGTCGCCGCCCCGATGTACATCGGCACGGACGTCGCGCACATGCGCGACCAGTGCCGCTGGTTCGGTGGGATGGTCGGCAACCACGTCGCGGACATCGTGGCGAAGTACGGCCCGTCGACCGGGCCGGGCAGCGCGGTGCCCCAGGCTCTCACCGACTACATCGCCGGTCGGACCGGCTACGACTACAACTCGCACGGACAGGCCTCGAACGACCACGTCGACTTCGTGCCCGACGAGATCGTCGACCGCTTCTGCGTGCTCGGCACCGCCGAGGAGCACATCGGCAAACTCGAGCAGCTGCGGGCGCTGGGCGTCACGCAGTTCGCGGGGTACCTCCAGCACGACAACAAGGAGGAGACCCTGCGGGTGTACGGCGAGACCGTCATCCCGGCCCTCTCCCCGCACATCACGGCGAAGGCATGACGACCGCCTCGCCCTCCCGGCATACCCGCCGCCGCGGTCTCGCCGCGTGGGGCTGGGGCCTGCTGGGCGTGCTCGCCCTGGTCGCCCTCTGGGAAGGCTACAAACTGCTCGCCCCGGACGACGGTGTGCTCATCGGCGAGACCCGCATTCTCCCCCGCACGACGGATCTCGCAATGCCGCACGTGTGGGACATGCTGATCCGGCTCGCCGAGCCCGTCACCCGCGCCGACGGCTCGCCGCCGCTCTGGCTCGCGGTGGCGCTCGCCGCCGTGACGACGCTCGGCATCGCGGCCGCCGGGTGGGCCCTCGCCGTCGTCGTGGGGCTCGGGCTCGCCCTGCTCATGCAGCGCTGGCGCCTCGTGGAGTGGGGGCTGCTGCCCTGGATCGTCCTGAGCCAGACCGTGCCGCTCATCGCCTTCGCGCCGATCGTGCGCAGCTGGGGCTCGCGCATCGAGATCGGCGCGTTCGAGTGGCAGGACTGGATGTCGGTCGCCGTCATCGCCTCCTACCTCGCGTTCTTCCCCATCGCGGTGGGAGCGCTGAAGGGGCTGCAATCACCCGACCGCATCCACACCGAGCTGCTGCACACGTACGCCGCCGGCTACTGGCCCACGCTCGTCAAGCTCCGGCTGCCCGCCGCGGTGCCCTACCTGCTGCCCGCGATGCGACTGGGGGCGGCGGCCGCCGTGATCGGCGCCGTCGTGGCCGAGGTCTCGACCGGCCTGCAGGGCGGCATCGGCCGCCTGCTCATCCAGTTCGCCGGACAGGCATCCGGCGACCCCGCGAAGCCGTGGGGACCGATCTTCGGAGCGATCGTGCTGGGGCTGGTCGCCGCGGGCTCCGTCGCGCTCCTCGGCGCGGGCCTGAAGGACTACCGACGCGGAGAGGCGGACCGATGATGACGACGGCGACCAGTGAGGCCGCCGTCAGCGCGGTGAGCGTGCGCGGGGCGGGCAAGGTGTTCGCCGGACGCGCGGGCGAGGTGCGCGCGCTCGAGGATGTGCACCTCGAGGTGGCCGCGGGCGAATTCGTCTCGCTGATCGGACCCTCGGGATGCGGCAAGTCCACACTCCTGCGTCTCATCGCCGACCTCGACGCGGTGAGCTCCGGATCGGTCGAGGTCTTCGGCAAGAGCGCCGACCGCGCACGCCGCGATCAGGAGTACGGGATCGCGTTCCAGCAGGCGGGACTGCTGCCCTGGCGCACCGTGGCGGGAAACATCTCCCTGCCTCTCGAGATCCACGGGATGCCGGCATCCGCCCGCCGCGCGCGCGTCGGCGAGCTTGCGGCCATGGTGGGCCTGGACGAGTTTGCCGACCGCTATCCCGATCAGCTCTCGGGTGGGATGCAGCAGCGGGTGGCGATCGCGCGGGCACTCGCCGAGCGCCCGCGCCTGCTGCTGATGGACGAGCCGTTCGGCGCGCTGGATGAGATGACCCGGGAACGCATGCAGACGGAGCTCTCGCGCATCGCCGCCGAGACGGGTGCCGCCGTGGTGTTCGTGACGCACTCGATCCCCGAGGCGGTGTTCCTCTCCCACCGCGTCGTGGTGATGTCGCCCCGACCCGGACGCATCACCCACATCGTCCAGACCGGGTTCGGCGCGGGGGTGGCGCGCGACGAGGCCCTGCGGGAGGACCCGTCCTTCTTCGAGCGGGTCACGGCGGTGCGCGAGGCGCTGCACGGCGCTCCCGCGAGCGCATCCGGTGCCCGGGAGCACCGATGACCACGACCCTCTCCCCCCGCGCCGAGCGCCGTCTGCGGGTGATCGCGCCCCTCGCCGTCGGAGCCGTCGCGCTCACCGCGTGGCAGCTGCTCGTGACCGTGGGGGGCGTATCGGATTACCTGCTGCCCTCACCGGCGGCGATCGCGGAGGAGCTCGTCGCGTTCGCGGGGCCGATCGCGCAGGCGACCCTGATCACCGGCACCAACGCGCTCGTGGGACTCGTCGCGGGCGGTCTGCTCGGGGTGGGCCTGGCCGCCCTGGCCGCACGCTGGCGCCCCGTGGACGGCATGGCCGCGCCGATCGTCGCGGCGCTCGCGGTGGTGCCGATCGTCGCGCTCGCCCCCGTGCTCAATTCGATGTTCGGCGCCGACAGCCAATTCGGCAGGCAGGCGATCGCCGCGCTCGCGGCGTTCGTGCCCGTGTTCCTGAACACCCTGCGCGGGCTCCGTCAGACCAGGCCCGTGCACCGCGACCTGATGCGGGCGTACGCCGCCACCGGCGGACAGTCCTTCCGCGCCGTGACCCTGCCCACCGCCCTGCCCTACCTGCTCACCGGCGTGCGGATCGCGAGCTCGCTCGCCGTGATCTCCGCGCTCGTCGCGGAGTACTTCGGCGGACCGCGCGGTGGTCTGGGCAGCGCGATCTCGACGTCGGCAGCGACCAGCGCGTACGCCCGCGCGTGGGCCTACGTCGCGGCCAGCATCCTGCTGGGGCTGCTGTTCTATGCCGCGACCGCGCTGCTCGAGCGGCTCGTCGCGCGCCGGGTGCCGGATCCCGCGCGCACCTGACCCCGGCATCCCCCACGTCCTCGCACCGAGGCGACACCGCACCGACGCACCACCTGACCCGAAAGGAACGACATGAGACACAGCACACGTCGATCGCTGACCGCGGGAGGCATCGCCCTCTCGGCGAGCCTCGTCCTGGCCGCCTGCGCGGGGGGCTCGACCGACACCGACACGGATTCCGGCGATGCCGATGCCGGCGAGCTCACCCCCGTCGTGCTGCAGCTGCAGTGGCTGCCGCAGGCGCAGTTCGCGGGCTACTTCGCCGCCGTCGAACAGGGCTTCTTCGAAGAGGAGGGTCTCGAGGTCGAGATCATCCCCTCGGGCGGTGACATCGTGCCCCAGGACGCGCTCGCGAACGGCGACGCGGACTTCGCGATCGCCTGGGTGCCCAAGGTGCTCGGCTCGATCGAGGCGGGGGCCAACCTGACCGACATCGCGCAGATCTTCCAGACCTCGGGTACGCTGCAGGTGGCGTGGGCGGACTCCGGCATCGAATCGGTGGCCGACTTCGAGGGCAAGAGGATCGGCTCGTGGGGCTTCGGCAACGAGTGGGAGATCTTCGCCGCGATGGCGGCGGAGGGGCTCGACTCGACGACCGTCGAGATCATCACGCAGGACTTCAACATGAATGCCTTCCTGCAGGGCGACATCGACGCCGCGCAGGCGATGACCTACAACGAGTACGCGCAGCTGCTCGAGACCGTCGACCCCGAGACGGGCGAGCTGTACACCCCCGAGGACTTCAGCGTCATCAGCTACCAGGACACCGTGGGCGCGATGCTGCAGGACGCGATCTGGGCCGACACCGAACGCCTCGACACCGATGAGGAGTACGCCGAGACGGCGGTGTCGTTCCTCAAGGCCGTCATCAAGGGGTGGGTCTTCGCTCGGGACAACCCGGAGGAAGCGGCCGAGATCACGCTCGCCTCGGGCTCCGGCTGGGGCCCGAGCCACGAACTGTGGATGATGAACGAGACCAACAAGCTCATCTGGCCCTCGCCCGCGGGGATCGGCATCATCGACGAAGCGGCCTGGAACCAGACCGTCGAGGGCGCGCTGGCCGCCGTCAACGAGACCGGCGCCCGCCTCATCACCGAGGAGCCGCCGGCGAGCGCCTACTCGAACGAGTACATCCAGCAGGCGCTGGACGAGCTCGCCGAGGAGGGCGTCGACGTCACGGGAGAGGGCTTCGAGCCGATCGAGGTCGAGCTGCTGGAGGGCGGCAACTGATCACCCCGGTCGCTTAGACGGTCTCAGCGGCCGGGGGTCTCTTGACCCCCGGCCGCTGAGCGAGGAGCGTAGCGACCAGACGAATCGCGAACGATGAGAGTGACCGGTATGACGACAGACATCCTTTCCGACCTCGACCTGACGACGAAGCAGCTCGACCGGGCGCACGTCTTCCACTCCTGGTCGGCGCAGGGGGCCCTCGATCCCGTCGTGATCGCGGGCGGTTCGGGCACGACCGTGTGGGATCACTCGGGCAACCGCTACCTCGACTTCTCGAGCCAGCTGGTCAACGTCAACATCGGGCACCAGCATCCCGCCGTCATCCAAGCGATCCACGATCAAGCGTCGCTGCTGGCCACGATCGGACCCGCCACCGCCAACCTCGCCCGGGGTGAGGCGGCGGCGCGCATCGTCCGTCGCGCGCCCGCCGGATTCTCGAAGGTGTTCTTCACCAACGGCGGCGCCGATGCGATCGAGAACGCCATCCGCATGGCGCGCCTGCACACGGGCCGCGACAAAGTGCTCTCGACCTATCGCTCGTACCACGGCAACACGGGGGCGGCGATCGTCGCGACGGGCGACTGGCGACGGATGCCGAACGAGTTCGCCCGAGGACACGTGCACTTCTTCGGCCCCTACCTGTACCGCAGCGAGTTCTGGGCCGAGAGCCCCGAGGAGGAGAGCGAGCGGGCGCTGCGGCACCTGGAGCGCGTCATCCAGTCCGAGGGCGCGGACGGGATCGCCGCGATCCTGCTCGAGTCGGTGCCCGGCACCGCCGGGGTGCTGATCCCGCCGCCCGGCTACCTCGCCGGCGTGCGGGCGCTCGCGGACCGCTACGGCATCATGCTGATCCTCGACGAGGTGATGGCGGGGTTCGGGCGCACGGGCCGCTGGTTCGCCTTCGAGGGCTACGACGTCGTGCCCGACCTGATCGCCTTCGCCAAGGGGGTCAACTCGGGCTACGTGCCCGTGGGCGGCGTCATCATCTCGGACGAGATCGCGGCGACGTTCGATGACCGGGTCTATCCGGGCGGCTTGACCTACAGCGGGCACCCGCTGGCGGCCGCCTCCATCGTCGGCGCACTCGACGCGATGGAGTCCGAGGGCATCGTCGACAACGCCCGCCGCGTGGGCGACGAGGTGATCGGCCCCGCGCTGACCGCACTCGCCGACAGGCACGGCCTCATCGGAGAGGTGCGGGGCGAGGGCGTCTTCTGGGCGCTCGAACTCGTCGCCGATCGCGAGTCGCGCGAGCCGCTGCCCGCCGCCGCGATGGGCGCGATCAAGAAAGGCCTCGTCGCTCGCGGCCTGCTGCCTTTCGTGCAGGACAACCGCATCCACGTCGTGCCGCCGTGCGTCGTCACCGATGACGAGGTCGCGGAGGCCGCAGAGATCTACGACGACGTGCTCGCCGAGATCGGAAGGGACACACCATGACCGACGCCGGCACCCTCGAGCGGTCCGCGGATCGGGCGACGACGATCCTCGACCATTGGGTCGACAGCGCACCCTGGGCGGGCACGTCGACCCGAACCGCCCCCGTGTTCAACCCCGCGCTCGGCAGCGTGCAGAAGCAGGTGCGCCTCGCGTCCGCCTCCGACGTCGACCGGGCCGTCACCTCGGCCTCCGCGGGGGCCGACCGGTGGCGCGACGCCTCGATCGCCAAACGCCAGGCGGTGCTGTTCGCCTTCCGCGAGCTGCTGAACGCCCGCAAGGGCGAGCTCGCCGACATCCTGACGGCCGAACACGGCAAGGTGACCTCCGACGCCCTCGGCGAGATCGCCCGCGGGCTCGAGGTCGTCGAGTTCGCGTGCGGCATGCCGTCGCAGATGAAGGGCGCCTACTCCGAGAACGTCTCGACCGACATCGACGTCTACTCGCTGCGCCAGCCGCTCGGCGTCGTCGGCATCATCAGCCCCTTCAACTTCCCGGCGATGGTGCCGCTGTGGTTCTTCTCGATCGCGATCGCCGCCGGCAACGCGGTGGTCCTCAAGCCCAGCGAGAAGGATCCGTCCGCCGCGAACTGGCTCGCCGCGCTGTGGAGCGAGGCGGGCCTGCCCGACGGCGTCTTCACCGTCGTGCACGGAGACAAAGAGGCGGTCGACGCCCTGCTGCAGCATCCCGACGTGCGCTCGATCTCGTTCGTCGGGTCCACGCCCATCGCGCGCTACATCTACGAGCAGGCCGCGCGGTTCGGCAAGCGCGTTCAGGCCCTCGGCGGGGCGAAGAACCACATGCTCGTGCTGCCCGACGCCGACCTCGACCTCGCCGCCGATGCCGCCGTCAACGCGGGGTTCGGGTCGGCCGGCGAGCGCTGCATGGCGATCTCGGTCGTGCTCGCCGTCGACGCCATCGCCGACGAGCTCGTCGCGAAGATCGCCGAGCGCATGGGGCGGCTGCGCACCGGCGACGGCATGCGCGGCTGCGACATGGGGCCGCTGATCACCGAGGCGCACCGAGACAAGGTGGCCGGCTACATCGACACGGCGCGGTCGGACGGCGCCTCCGTCGTGGTCGACGGGCGCGGTATCGAGGTCGACGGCGATGCCGGGGGATTCTGGCTCGGGCCGACGCTGATCGATCGGGTGCCGACATCCTCTGCCGTGTATCGGGACGAGATCTTCGGCCCCGTGCTCTCGGTGGTGCGGGTCGAGGGCTACGCCGACGGGCTCGGCATCATCAACGGCAGCCCGTACGGCAACGGCACGGCGATCTTCACGAACGACGGCGGCGCGGCAAGGCGCTTCCAGCGCGAGGTGCAGGTGGGGATGATCGGCATCAACGTGCCGATCCCCGTGCCCGTGGCCTATCACTCGTTCGGCGGGTGGAAGGACTCCCTCTTCGGCGACGCGAAGGCGTACGGTCCGCACGGGTTCGACTTCTTCACGCAGGAGAAGGCCGTCACCTCGCGCTGGCTCGACCCCTCGCACGGCGGCCTGAACCTGGGGTTTCCGCAGCACGACTGACGGGCGGGCGGGCGTACGCTGTGAGCACCAGCGCGCGTCCCAGCCGGGGATGCGCCCCGAGCCTTCCGATCGGAGGTTCCCCATGTCCGCGCACACCACCCCCGGTGCCCAGAAGTCGATCATCGGCGAACCCGAGGTCGTCGAGGACCGGATTCCGGATGCCGCCACCATCGCCCTCGCGGCCGACGTCGAGCACTCCCCCGCCTGGGTGAGCCTGCGGCGCTCGGTCGTGGCCCTGCAGTCGCTGCAGACCGGCGACGGGTCTGTGCCGGCAGCATCCGATCACGACGTCGCCCGTGCGCACGTCGCGCGCATCCGCGCCGCGGTCGCGGAGCTCGCGCCGCTCTTTCCGCACGACGCGAGATATCTCGCGGCATGCCGGCAGGATCTGCAGCGTTGGGCCGAGGGGGCCTTCGGCGTGCCCGACTTCTTCGACGCGCTCGTCGCGTTCGAACCGCAGCGGCACCGCGTCGACGGGCTGCGCCACCTCGTCGTCTTTCCGATGTACACGCAGAACGGCTCGCGCGATCGGCTGTTCGAGGCCCTGATCGTCGAGACGATCTGGCCCGAGTTCATCGCGGCGCTCGAGGCGGGCGACTACGGCAACCGGCTGTTCGTCTCGCTGCGGCTCGTCGATTTCACCCCCGGATACGACACGAACTCGGCGGTGCTCTTTCCCGAGACGGTGGCGGTGCGCGAGGTGCCGACGTTCACCTGGGGAGCGATCTTCCAGGACCGCGAGGCGGCGCGCTATCGCCGCGTCGTGTCGGCGGCCGCGCGCATCACCAGACTCGAGCTGCCCGACGACGCCGAGCGGATGCTGTCGGATCAGCCGCTCGCCGAGCAAGCGTTCGTGATGTGGGACCTCATCCACGACCGCACGCACATGCGCGGCGATCTGCCGTTCGACCCGTTCATGATCAAGCAGCGGATGCCTTACTTCCTCTACTCGCTCGAGGAGCTGCGCTGCGACCTCACGGCGTATCGCGAGTGCGTCGCGATCGAGCGCCGCCTGCGACGGGCCGAGGGCAGGGCGCCGATCGAGGAGGAGATGCTCGATCGGGCGCGGCTCGTGCAGTACGCCGTGGTGTTCGACCGCATCTTCCGTTTCGCGATCACGGGCACCCGGGTGCGCAACTACGACGGGCTCGGCGGCCAGCTGCTGTTCGCGTGGCTGCATCAGCGCGGTGTGCTGCACTGGACCGACACGGCGCTGCGCATCGACTGGCCGGACGTTCCGTCGGCCGTCATCGCCCTCGGCGACGCGATCGATGAGCTCTATTGGCGCTCGATCGACCGGCCCAAGCCGACGCACTGGCTGGCCGCCTACGAGCTGATCCGGGGGGTCCTCGCACCCCATCCGGCGTCGGTGTGGGCGACGGGGCTGCCGCGGGAGGTGCTCGCCGGACCGCCGAAGGGGTACACCGATGCGGTGCTCGACGACGAGTTCCCGCTGTCGATGTTCTACGAGGCGCTCGATCGCAAGATGCGTCCCGTGATCGAGTCGACGGCGGGCATCCGCGGCTCGGACTGAGCCGTCGACAGGCTCAGGGGCCGAAGCCGCGCACGACGAATCTAGGCTGGGTGGGTGACACCCCTCCACGACAGCGCCGTGCGCGGCTTCGCCTCCGACAACTACTCCGGCATCCATCCCGACGTCCTCGCCGCGATCGCGACGGCGAACGACGGCCACCAGGTCGCGTACGGAGAGGATGCCTACACCGAGCGCCTGCAGCTCGCGTTCGCCGCGCACTTCGGCGCGGGCGTCGAGGCGTTCCCGGTCTTCAACGGCACGGGCGCCAACGTCGTGGGCCTGCAGTCGATGCTGCCGCGCTGGGGCGCGGTCGTGGCGGCCGCGTCCGCGCACATCAACGTCGACGAGGGCGGCGCGCCCGAGCGCGTCGCGGGCATCAAGATCCTCACCGTGCCCACGCCGGACGGAAAGCTCACGCCCGAGCTGATCGACCGCGAGGCGTGGGGCTTCGGCGACGAGCACCGGGCGCAGCCGCTCGCGGTCTCGATCACGCAGTCCACCGAGCT
>NZ_QFPF01000119.1 GCF_003248605.1 Microbacterium sp. | reverse complement strand
CTCTTCGTAGACCTCGGCCAGCAGGCTGAGGTCGAACAGGTCGCCGGCTTCGATCTCGAGGCCCGCACGCTCGAGGCTCTCGATCGTGGCCGCCTGCAGCTCGTCGCTGATCCAGAAGAGACCGAACTCCTCGGTCTCCTCCGAGACGACCAGCTCGTTCTGCGCGATCGCACCCGCGAGCGAGTTCTCGGGGTTCAGGTCGAGCTCGGCGCCGTAGACCTCGACGGCCAGACGCGAGCCCTCCTCGGGGTCATTGACGGCGTCGGTCCAGCCGCGGATCTCGGCGACGAGGAAAGCCTTGAGCATGTCGCGGCTCGAGGCGATCGTCTCATCGGTCGTCGTGAAGGTCTCGGCGACGAAGGGCAGCCCGTTGTCGGCGAACGGAAGGTTCGTGGTCTCGAGGCCTTCGGCCGCGACGGTGATCGACTCGTTGGTGAGGTAGGCCATGAAGCCGTCGACCTCGCCGTTCACGAGCGGTGCGGGGTCGTACTGCACGGGGACGATCGTCAGCTCGGAGGCGTCGATGTCGTTGGCGAGGAGGAAGGCGTCGAACAGGGTGCGGTTGGAGTCCTGGATGCCGATGCGCTTGCCGATGAGGTCCTCGGGCGTGGCGATGTCACCGCCGTCCGCGAGCGAGAGGATCGTGAACGGGTTGGCCTGGAAGGTCGCGCCGATGATCTTGAGGGGGGCACCCTCGCTGGCGACGGCCGAGCCGATCGACACGGCATCGCTCAGCGCGACATCCGCCGAGCCGCTGAGCAGCGGGGCGACGCCGGTCTCGGGTCCGGGGACGAGGTTGACCGACGAGAACCCCGCCTCCTCGTAGTAGCCGTTGGTGTCGGCGAAGTACTCGCCGGCGAACTCCTCGTTGAGGATCCAGCTGAGCTGAAGGGTCAGGTCGCCGAAGCCCTCGTCGCCCGCGGGCGACTCGGAGGCGTCGGAGCCGCTGCCGCCGGCGCAGGCGGTGAGGGCGAGGGCGGCCACGGCGAGGCCGGCGCCGACCGCGGCGAGGCGGCGGCGCGAGGTGCTGAAGCGGAATGTCATGTGCTGTGTCTCCATCAGGACGGTGTGTGCACTCGGGTACGTCGGCGGCCCAGAGCCTCGGCCGTGCCGACCTTGCAGACGCTATGCGATGTAGATTTCACGAACACTGGCGCGATGTTTCGGTGCCGTTACACCTCGCGGGCTGCCGCTGCGCCGACGGATGCGCGACCACCGGCGCCCACGCCAACTCATGCGCACCCCGTGGCCACACCCGCACCATCGGTCGTGCAGATGTCGCCGCACGGCCGCTCCAGCGACCGCACGACGCCGCGCCGCTCAGTGCGGGTGACGGCCCATCCGGGCCGCGACCGCGGGCAGGTCCGCGTGGACGCGGGCCGTCGCCTCACCCGCGAGCGGGTTGGTCGACGCGCCGTGATCGGACACCAACACGCCCCCGACGTAGACCCGGGTGAGGTTGCGCAGGGTCGACGAGAGCACGTAGTTGCGCACGGGGTGCCACAGGGGGCCCATGTCGGGACGGCGCGGGTCGACGACGACGAAGTCGGCGAACTTGCCGACTTCGAGGCTGCCGACCCGGTCAGCGACCCCCATGATCTCGGCCGAGCCGAGGGTGTGCAGCCGCAGCACGAGTTCGGGCATCATCGAGAGGGGATCCTTCGTGCGCGCGCGCTGCATCGCGATGCCCATGCGCATGTTCTGCCACGGGTCCGACACGTCTGTGCAGGCCTGATCGTCGAGCCCGATGCCGACTTTCATGCCCATCGCGATCATCTCCGGCACGAGCGCAACACCCGACGCGAGGCGTCCGTTCGAGGCGGGCTGCCACGACATCGCGGCGCCGCCGGCGGCGGCCTGTTCGATGATCTCGGGCGTCGTCTGGATGAAGTGCCCGAACATCATGCCCTCGCCGAGGGCCCCGGCATCCCGGTACAGGGCGAACTTCGACTGCTGCAGCGGCACGGCCTCGGGCGACTCGAGGAAGTGCGCCTGATTCGTCACGCCGAATCGGCGCATCGCCTCCACCTCGAACTCGGCCGCTTCGGGGTGCGGCGACCACTGCACCTGGCCCATGATCGACGCGCCCAGTGCGAAGTCGGGGTCCATCGCGCGGGTGTGCGCGACCGCGGCCTCGAAGCGCGCGAAGATCTCGTCATCGGACCCGACGGCGACATCCATGCCGATCGAGTCGACGAAGCGGAGCCCTGCGTCCAGGCATCCGTCGGCCTGACGGGTGTGGTACTCGGTGCCCCGCAGGGGCGCGTCGCCGACCCGCTTGCCGTCGACCATCGACTCCCACGCCTGCTGCGGGTCGGTGAAGTTGTAGGCGGTCGTCACGCCGTTGGCGAGGAAGTCGAGCGAGCCGTGCAGCGTCGACCAGTACACGTCCTCGGCGCTCGCGTACGCGGTGAGGCCCAGCATCGAGTCGCACCAGCCGTAGAGGGTGTCGGCGACACCAAGCCCACGCAGGCCCGAGGTGAAGAGGTGGCTGTGACTCGAGACGAAGCCGGGCGCCACGAACGCGCCGTCGACGTCGAGCACCTCATCGGCGGTGGCGTCCGCCGGGTCGCCGGCGCCGATTCCCGCGATGCGGCCGTCCTCGACCCGCATCCACCCCCGCTCGATGTAGCCGGGGTCGTCGGTGCCCGCGGGGATCGTGATGAGTCGGGCGTTGATGACGAGAAGAGACATGGATTCCTTCGGGTGGGCACAGCAGAGCGGGCGCGGATGGAGGCGCCTGATCGACGCTACGGGATGTCGATTACACGAACATCGGCCACCGTGTTTCGAGGCCGTTACGACCGAGGGGATGCTGCCGCCCGGGCCTCGAGCGACGCCATCACGAACGCGGCGAGGGGGTCGGCGTCGGTGTGGTTCTCGATCCGGTCGTCGGCGGCGGTGATCGTCACGACGGCGTCGGCGTGGAACAGCAGGAGCTGACCGTACGCCCCGTGCAGGCGCCAGCCGGCGCCGGGCCCACCCCATCCCGCGAGCGCATACCGGTCGTACCCGGGATCGGAGCCCGCGACCACCCAGTCCGCGTGCATGCCGTCGATCCACTCGGCGCCGACGACTCGGCGGCCCTCCCACACGCCGCGATCGCGGATGAGACGGCCGATGCGGGCGACCTCCGCCGTGCGCAGCGCGACGCCGCCGCCGGCCGCGATCCCGCCGTTCGGGCATCGCGCCCACTCGACGGCGTCGATGCCGAGGGGGTCGAACAGGCGCGACTGCGCCCATGCGCCGACATCGCCGACGACCGCCGCGAGCGCGCGCATCGCGGTGTAGGTGCTCGCGCCCGCGTACTGGAAGACCCGTCCGCGGCTCGGCCGGCCGAGGAACTCGACCGCGAGATCGGGCCAGTCGGTGAGCATCGTGGCAGACCAGGGCATGTCGATGCCGCTCGACATCGTGAGGAGGTGGCGCATCGTGACGCGCTCGACGCCCGCGCCGAGCGCGACCCTCGGCAGACAGGCCGCGACGGGGGCATCGAGCGACAGCATCCCCTCGTCTGCGGCGATGCCCGCGGCCATGACGCACAGGCCCTTGGCGATCGACTGGATGTCGCGACGGACGTCCGCGGTGAAGGCGTGCTCGGCGGTGTCGCCGCCCACGAGCACGTGGACGCCGTGGGCCGTGAAGCCCGTGCGGCGGATCTCGGCGACGATGCCGTCGAGGATGCTGTCGGCCGCGGTCATCGCACCAGTCTCACACCGGGCAGCATCCCCGCCTGCACCTCACCGCGGCTCGGCCGACAGGTGCAGCACCGATTCGGCGAGCGCTCGGATGCCGAGCGCGACGTCGGCGGAGCTGACCGCCTCGTCGGGGTGGTGGCTGATGCCGTCGGGATTGCGCAGGAACAGCATGCCGACGTCGGTGATCGCGCCGATCGACATGCCGTCATGCCCTGCCGGGCTGAAGAGCGTTGCCGGGTCGTCCGGGATGTCGGGCAGCGCGCCGCGGATCCCCTCGCGCACGACGTCCTGCAGCAGAGGAGCGCACATGACCGCGGGAGCGTTGTGCACCTCGCGGGCGCGCCAGCGCAGGCCGCGCCGACCCATGATCCCGTCGAGATCGCGCGAGATCGCACTCCACACCCGGTCGCGGGACTCGTCGAACTCGCCGCGCAGATCGAGGCTGAAATGCGCCTCGCCGGGAACGATGTTGACCGCTCCGGGGAATGCCTCGAGCTGCCCGACCGTGCCGATGATGTGGTGCTCGGCGGCGCAGATGCGCTCGACCGCGAGCGCCGCCTCGCTCGCCCCGAGCAGGGCGTCGCGGCGCATGTCGTAGGGCGTGCCGCCGGCGTGGCGGGCCTCGCCCTCGACGACCAGCTGGAATCTGCGCGCGCTGGCGATCGACGACACGACAGCGAGCGACTCGCCGCGTCGGTCGAGCTGCGGGCCCTGCTCGATGTGCGCCTCGAGGTAGCCGACGAGCTCGTCGGACCGGCGCGCGGCCTCGCCGACCCGCCCGGGATCGAGCCCGAATTCGAGGTACGCCTGGCGGAGCGTCGTGCCGTCGGCATCCGTCAGCTGCCACCAGTCGTCGTCCCACGTGCCGGCCACGGCCGACGATCCCAGCAGCGCCTTGCCGAACCGTGTGCCCTCCTCATCGGAGAACGCGACGACCTCGATCGCGAACGGCAGGGGCGACACGCTTCCGCGGCCATCCGGCCCCGGAACGCGAAGCAGCCGCACCACCTCGAGGGCCATCAGCACGCCGACGATGCCGTCGAAGCGGCCGGCGTCGGGCACCGTGTCGAGGTGCGAGCCGAGCATGAGGGTGGGCACGTCCGGCGTTTCGTCTCGCGCTCCGCGCGCGCTCGACGACCGCGCAGCGGCCCCGGAGCCCGTTGACCCCACGGCCCCGGAGCCCGTCGAAGGGGCGAGCCGCCCGATCTGGTTGCCCGCGGCGTCCTGCCGCGTCGTCATGCCGACCTCGCGCATCCACTCCGCGGCCAGGCGATTGACCCGCGCGTGCTCCGGCGACAGGTAGACCCGCTCGATCTGCCCGGGGGCGGCCGTGACGCGCGCGAGCTCGTCGCAGCGCGCCATGACGCGCCGGGCTGCGGTGGCGACCACGTCGGGGGTGAGATCGGGAAGCAGGGTGCGTGTCATCGCGCCTCACCGGCGTACACGTCGAGGGCCGCGTCCACTCCGCCACCGACCGGCACGCGCGCGCCGAAGCGACGCAGCACCTGCTCGAGGGCCGCGAGAGTCGTGAGCACGGCGTCCTTGCGGGCGTTGTACCCCATCGTGCCGATGCGCCACACGCGCCCGTGCAGCGGACCGAACGAGGTGCCGATCTCGATGCCGAAGTCATCGAGCATCGCCTGGCGCGCAGCATCCCCCGCCACACCCTCGGGAATCTCGACGGCGACGACGTTCGACATCTTGTGCGCCACGTCGCCGAACACGACAAGACCGAGCCCGCGCACGCCCGCGAGCATCGCCTCGCCGTGCAGCACGTGGCGCGTGATGACGGCGTCGCGACCCTCGCCCAGCAGCACGCGGGCGCACTCCCGGGCCCCGTAGAGCATCGAGGTCGCCTCGGTGTGGTGGTTCAGGCGCCGCGGACCCCAGTAGTCCAGGATCATGCCCAGGTCGAAATAGTTGGAGCGCACGAAGTCGGGAGCGTCCTCGTCGCCGGGTTCGCGGATGCCGGCCTCGATCTTCTTCCGCGACCGGATGATCTCGACGGCTCGCTCCGAGAGGGTGATCGGGGCAGATCCCGAGGGCCCGCCGAGGCACTTCTGCAGCCCGGCCGTCGCCGCATCCAGGCCCCAGGCATCCGCTTCGAAAGGATTGCCGCCGAGCGATGCGGTGGCGTCGGAGTAGAACAGCACGCCGTGGCGCTCACAGATCTCGCCGATCTCGTCGAGGGGCTGCAGCATGGTCGTCGACGTGTCGCCCTGCACGAGGCCGAGCAGATGGGGTTTGACGCGCACGATCGCCTCTTCGATCGCGGCGGGAGTGAACACCTGCCCCCACGGCACCTCGATCGTGTGCACCTCCGCCATGGCGCGCTCGGCGATCTCGGCGAGCAGGTGCCCGAATCGCCCGAACACCGGCACGAGCACTCGGTCACCGGGGCGGATGAGCGAGATCATCGCCGCCTCGATGCCGGCCCGGGACGTGCCGTCGATCAGCAGGGTCGCGTCGTTCTCCGTCGCCCAGACCTGGCGGTAGAGGGCCTGCGTCTCGGCCATCGTGCCCGTCATGAACGGGTCGTACTGGCCGACGAGCTGCGCCGACATCGCGGTGAGCACGCTCGGATACGCCGAGATGGGGCCCGGGCCCATGAGCAGGCGGGCGGGCGGGGCGATCGGTCCGGGCAGGTCGGTCACGGGGCATCCTTCGGGGCGGGGACGAGGTCGGCGGCGGCACGGGCGAGGCGGCGCGCCAGGCGAACGAGGGCGATGTCGGTGCCTGCGCGCGCGATCAGGCTGATGCCGACGGGCGCGGGGCCGAGCGCGGAGGGCACGGTCAGCAGCGGGATCGAGATGGCGGGCATGCCGCCGATCGCGGCGGGCGTTGTCATGCGCAGCGTCGCGGTGCGGACGGCATCGACCCGCTCGCCGCGGTGCGTGCGCATGGGCGCGGGCCCCGGCACCGTCGGCATGATCAGCACGCTCTCGTGGGTGGCGTCGTGCAGCCGCTCGCGCAGGCGGTCGACGGTGTGCCGCGCCGCCTGCTCGGCCTCGGGCGTCACCTCGGATGCAATGCGGAATCGCTCCGCGACCGCCGCGCCGACCGCGCCGGGGTGCTCACGCAGCCAGTCGCCGTTGTTGCGCCACGCCTCGGCACCCTGCACGGCGCGGAACGCCGCGAAGTACTCGTCGGGATCGCCGAGGGATGCTGTCGCCACAGCGGGCGCGTCGCTCGCTCCCTCGAGGGCGCCGAGGAGGCGCTCGAAGGCGGCCCGCGTCTCGGGCTCGACGGAATCGAGCATCTCGGCCGGCACGGTGAAGCTCCACGGCAGGTCGCGGCCGGACTCGCCGAAGACGCTCTCGGTCGACTCCGACCCGTCGTAACTCAGGCACCAGTCGACGACCTTCTGCAGGGTCTCACCGTCGCGGGTCAGCCAGCCGATCGTGTCGAACGTCTGCGCGAGAGGCAGCAGTCCCTGCCTCGGCACGAGCCCGTGCGTCGTGCGCAGGCCCCACAGACCCTGGTACGACGCCGGCACCCGGATGGACCCGGCGGTGTCGGTCGCGAGGCCGATCTGCGCCTGCCCCGTCGCGACCGCCGTCGCCGGGCCGCTCGACGAGCCGCCGGGCAGGGCGCCCGGCAGCGCTCCGTTCGGGGGCGTGCCGTAGTGCGCATTGTCGCCGGCGACCGAGTACGCGAACTCGTCGGTGCGGGCGATGCCGCGCAGCGACGCGCCGGCGCGGAGCAGGTCCGACACCGCGGCGGCGGTC
>NZ_QFPF01000028.1 GCF_003248605.1 Microbacterium sp. | reverse complement strand
CATTGTTGGTCTGGAACATGTACACCTGCGCGCCGTCTCGCGCTCCCTCGTGGATGACGTCGTCGTAGATGACGTCGAAGCAGATCGCCAATCCCACGCCGACACCGTCGACATCGAACACGGGGGCGTTCTGCCCGGGTGTGTACTCGCGCTGGATCAGCCCGATCAGATCCGGTGCGAGTGCCTCAAAGAACCACCGGTCGGGCACGTACTCGCCGAAGGGCACGGGTTTGCGCTTGTCGTGGTACTGCACCGGGTTGGATTCGCCCGCCCGCCACAGCATCGAGGTGTTGAAGATCTCGTCGCCGCGCTGGGTGGCCGCATTGACGATCAGAGGGGCGTCGGCCAGCGACGACAGCGAGTCCAGCGTGCGCGCCGTCGACGCGTTCTGCGTCGGATCCGAGTCGATCCCGCCCTCGGGCCACAGCAGCACGTCGAGATCGTCGTCGATGATCGGCTGCGTGGCGGCGAGCTGGGCGCGCAGCACATCTCCGGGTGCGCGTTCGTCGAAGTACCCGGAGGGGCCGTTGCCCTGCACGCTGCCCACACGCATCGTCCCCGCCGTCGCCGTCGCGAACTGCGGAGTGAGCAGGAGCACGGTCGCCAGCACGAGCGTCGGCAGTGCGGTGCGCACATCGCGCAGATGCCGCAGTCGCGCCCACTCGATCGCGGCGGCGCACACGGCCACCATCAGAAACGTCAGGCCGGTGACACCGACCCACGAAGACACGTGCGCGAGGGGGCTCTCGGATTGACTCATCCCCATCCGCGCCCACGGAAATCCCGTGTACGGCCACGAGCCCATGAACACCTCACGCGCCGTCCAGAGTCCGGCCACGAGCAGCGGTAGGAGGACGAGTCGACCCGTCCGCGCGGGCATCACCCGCGGCATCCATCGGTACGCCAGCGCGATCGGAAGCGAGCCGACGGCCCAGAAGACGGCCTCGAGCCCCGCGAGGGCGAACCAAGGCACGAGACCCAGGTAGCGCGTGATCCAGAGGATGTGCACGAAGTAGAACGACGCGCCGAACACCGCCCCCACGAGCAGAGCCGACCACGCACTCCGGCCGACGAGCGACACGAGCGCGAGCGAGATCCCGACGAACGCCAGCGGCCACACGCCGACGGAGGGATACGCCAGATCGAGCACGGGACCTCCCACGGCGGCGGCGATCAGGGCCGCCCAGAGGGGGAGGAGGGGCTTCGTGCCGGTGCGCGGCGAAGCGGAGGTCACGGGCACGCCTTCCAGCCTAAACGCGCGCGAGAATGCGCCGGGCGGGATGCGGGAGCTCACACGCCGGAGTAGGCCACGATGCCGCGCCGCACGGCGTCGAGCGCGTCGCGCGCCGTGCCGGCGAGGGGCGCGTCCGCGACGATCGAGAGCTGATCGAGAAGATCTATCGTCTGCTTGGTCCAGCGTACGAAGTCCCCCGCCGCCATATCGGCGTCATCGAGCACACGATCCAGGGGCATTCCGCGCGCCCAGGCCCGCATCGCGCGGGCCAGACCCGTCGCGAGCGGCTCGGACCCCGGGAGCCGGTGATCCCGTTCGATATCGTCGAGCCGCGACCAGAGATCCTGCGTCGCGCTGAGCGCCGCCCGAAACTCCCCTCCGGGCAGTCCCCGCTCCCCCGGTCCCGCCTCGTCGCGGCGCGGTTCGAAGACCAGACAGCTCGCGAGAGCGGCGAGAGATGCGGCATCGAGCCGATCCCAGAGGCCCAGACGAAGCGATTCGGCCACGAGCAGATCGCGTTCGCCGTAGATGCGCCGCATCGTCTTGCCCGCCGGGGTGAGGAAGACCCGGCCGTCGCGCTCGCGAAGGTACTCGAGCGCGCGCAGCACATCGGTGACCCGGTCGAACTGCCGCGCGACGGTGCCCGTGCGGCTGTCGATCTGCCGGCGCAGGGAATCGACCTGCCGCTTCAGCTTCCAGTACCGCTCCCCCCATCGCGCGTGCGCTTCACGGTCGGGGCACGTGTGACACGGGTGGCGCTGCATGCGCGT
This sequence comes from Microbacterium sp., assembly GCF_003248605.1. GTDB lineage: Bacteria > Actinomycetota > Actinomycetes > Actinomycetales > Microbacteriaceae > Microbacterium. The sequence goes on along the minus strand of NZ_QFPF01000028.1, from coordinate 23,283 downwards.
GCGCAGGCTCTTGAGCTGGGCCTGCCGACGTTCGCGAGCACCGCGGCTCGCCCCGGCATCCGTCCGATTCTGCTTCTCGAGATCGCTCAGCTCGCGTCGGATGCCCGAGTACTCGGCGAAGTCTCCGCGGTCGCAGGTCATCGCCTGCGCGTAACCTGCCAACGACTCCTCCTGCTCGCGCACCTGCCGCGCGAGGCCGACGACCGCACGGTCGGCCTGGAACTGGGCGAACGAGGACTCCAGCAGCTCGCGGGCCCGACCCCTGCCGTACCGGTCGATGAGGTTGACGGCCATGTTGTAGGTGGGCCGGAAGCTCGAGTGCAGCGGGTAGGTGCGACGCGACGCCAGCGCCGCGACCTGCTGGGGATCCAGACCCTCGGTCCACTGGATGACCGCGTGTCCCTCGACATCGATGCCCCGCCTGCCGGCGCGCCCGGTGAGCTGCGTGTACTCCCCCGACGTGATGGCGACCCGCGCTTCGCCGTTGAACTTCTCGAGCTTCTCGAGCACGACCGTGCGCGCGGGCATGTTGATGCCGAGAGCCAGGGTCTCGGTCGCGAAGACCGCCTTGACGAGCTTGCGGCGGAAGAGCTCCTCGACCACCTCTTTGAAGGCCGGCAGGAGCCCCGCGTGGTGGGCGGCCACGCCCCGCTCCAGGTTCTCGCGCCATTCCCAGAAGCCGAGCACGGCCAGATCCTCGTCGGGCAGCGTGCGGGTGCGCTCCTCGATCACGGCCCGGATCTCGGCACGATCCTCGGGGGACGTCAGGCGCAGCCCGCTTCGGCGCACTTGCTGGACCGCGCCATCACACCCCGCACGGCTGAAGATGAAGAAGATCGCCGGCAGCAGGTTGCTGCGTCCGAGCAGCTCGACGACATCGGGGCGGTCGAGTCGCTCGATCCGCTGGACGTTGCCGGGCCGCACCGGCCGGTGGTGACCGCGGTCGGGCCGACGACGCGAGGGCTCGTATCGGCCGGTCTGACGGTCGCTGTTGCGAGCGTGCGCGCGACGGTTGTTGTCGAGGTTCGCCCCTTTCGGCGAGCGGATGCGCATCAGCTCTTGATTCACCTGCGCGGTGGCCACCCCCGCGCGATCGTCGAAGAGAGGCAGCAGGTCTCCCCGCACGAGGACGTGCTGTTCGAGTGGCACGGGCCGGGTCTCGGAGACGATGACCTCGGTGTCGCCGCGTACGGTGTCGAGCCAGTCGCCGAACTCCTCGGCGTTGGAGACCGTCGCAGACAGCGACACGAGGCGCACGTCGCGGGAGAGGTGGATGATGACCTCCTCCCACACTGCGCCGCGGAACCTGTCCGCGAGGTAGTGGACCTCGTCCATCACGACGAAGCGCAGGTCGCGCAATGCCGGCGAGTCGGCGTAGAGCATGTTGCGCAGCACCTCGGTGGTCATCACCACGACGCGGGCGTTGCCGTTGATGTTGACATCGCCCGTGAGCAGCCCGACCTCGTCTGCGCCGTACACCTCCTGCAGCTCGCGGAACTTCTGGTTCGACAGGGCCTTCATCGGTGTCGTGTAGAAGGCCTTGCCGCGATCGCTCTGCATGGCGAGATGGACGGCGAACTCCCCCACGATCGTCTTGCCCGCTCCGGTCGGGGCCGCCACGAGCACGCTGCGCCCCTCTTCGAGGGCCTGGCACCCCGCGACCTGGAAGGGGTCGAGGTCGAACCGCTGCGCCTGAGCGAACGCGGAGGTGAGGGGATGCCGGTGCGCCTCCCGCGCGGAGGCGTACCTCTCCGCGGGGCTCGGGATGCTCACCCGGGCGTCCCCGCGGCCAGCAGCGCGGCGTCGCGCTTGCGGCGGCGGCGGTCGAAGAGCAGAGAGAGTCCGGCGGCCGCGAAGTACAGCACGATCATGATGCCCATGAGCAGAAGCATCGAGGTGACATCCGCCGCCGGCGTCGCGAGCGCCGAGAAGACGGCGGCGATGAGGACGGCGACCCGCCATCCCTTGAGGATCGCCATCCCGCTCATGACGCCCGAGATGTTCAACGCCACGAGGAAGACGGGAAGCACGAACGCGCAGCCGAGGACGATGAAGAACTTGAAGACGAAGTCGTAGTAGGTGTCGTAGGCGAACAGCAGCGCCGAGCCGTTGGGCACGAAGGATGCCATCAGCTCGATCACGTGCGGGATGATGAAGAAGCCCACGACGCACCCGGCGAAGAACAGCGGGATGGCGGCCCCGATGAACGACCAGGTATAGCGGATCTCTTTGCGCGTGAGGCCCGGCATCACGAACGCCCACAGCTGCCAGAGCCAGACCGGTGCCGAGATGAGCAGGCCGATCGCGAACGCGATGCGGATGCGCAAGTCGAAGCCGCTCGTGACGGTCGTGAAGTTCAGAGCGGTGAGCGCGTCGCCCTGCATCTCGAGTCCGCGGCGTTGCGCCACCTCGAGGATCGGCTCGTTGAGCAGGGAGATGATTCCGTCGGTGATGAAGAAGGCCACCACCATGCCGGCGATCAGTCCGAGGGCTGCGATCATCAGCCGACGACGCAGCTCGACAAGGTGGGCGCCGAGCGACATGCGCTTGTCGCGGCGCGGTTCGTCATCCCCGACGGTCACGCCCGCAGCGGTCGTGGCCACGGCAGCCTACGGCTTTGTGTCGGAAGACGCGCCCGGTGCAGGGGGCGTCGAACTCGCCGAGGCGTTCTGCCCGAGCGAGGGATCGTACGGCGGGGTGCCGACCGTCTGCTCGGTCTTGCCCTCGGAGTGATCTTCGTCCTTCATCGCCTTCATCTCGCCCTTGAAGACGCGAGCGGACTGGCCGACGCTCTTGGCCAGTGCGGGGAGCTTGGCCGCACCGAAGAGCAGCAGGATCACCGCAAGAAGAATCAGCAGGTGCCAGCCGTTGAGGTTTCCCAACATGGTGCTCTCCGTCTCACGTGAGGATGCGGTCCGCCCAGTCTAACCCGCGGATGCCGCGATGGCCGGGAGCCTCAGGCCGCTCACTCGTACTGCGCAAGCCCCTGGCGCGCCCAGGCGATGCTCGCTTCGCGCGCTTCGCTGGGCGCGACGACCTCGACGGCCCCGCCCCGGCGGGCCGCGAGGCGCTTGAGCTGCTGTGGGTCCGCGACCCGCAGCACCGCGGAGGACAGCGGCTCACCCGGGGTGACCTCGGCGAAGTCGAGGTACTGACCGAGCAGGGGCGCGGCATGAGGGACGAATCGGATCGACGCCTCGAGCGCCCCGTCCGCCCGAGTGAACACCTCGGTCTCGGGATCGTCGTGGTGCGCGGCGGGAATGTCCGTGACCACCACGTCGCTGACCCGGTCGAGGTGGAAGGTGCGCATGTCGCGGCGCAGATGACACCAGCCCCGCAGGTACCACTGATCGTCGGTGACGACGATGCGCACCGGGTCCACCGTGCGAGTCGTGGCCTCGGCATCCGGCTTTCGATGCGTGAAGGACACCGCTCGCCCCCGGTCGAGGGCGTCGCGCACCGCGGACCGCACGTCGTCGATGGGGTCGGCGGTGACGACCAGCTCCGTCGGCGCCGCGCTCGCCCCGCGCGCGAGCTTTGCGATGAGCGCCGGGACGACGCCACCGCCGGCGACTCCCGGGGCCGACTGCGCGAGCTGCAGTCCCGCCAGCAGTGCCGCGGCCTCGCGGGCGGTCAGCCGGGGCGCCCGTTCGAACGCGACGGTGTTCAGCAGCTGCAACTCGTCGCTCTGATCGAGCAGGTCCCAGTCGATGTCGAAGAGCTCGTTGTGCATACCGCCCGGCAGACCGATCACGACCAGACTCTCCGCGAGGGCCCGGAGGGTGTCGGGGTCGACGTCGAGATCGCGCGCCGCCTCGACGACCGGCACCGGACCGCGCTCGACGAGATAGGGCACGAGATTCATCACGAGCGCCACGCGGTCGATCGCGACCATGGCGACGGGCCGTGGCAGGGAGCCGCGCGCCCCGCCCTGGGAAGGAACCGACATCAGCTCGCCTCCCCGTGCGCGGACAGCGTGCGCTGCAGCCGCAGGATGACCTGCGCCCGCAGGGCCTCGGGCCCCTCGACGAACACTTCGGGTCCGTAGGAGGCGAGTTCGTCGGCCAGCACGTGCACGTCGATGAACGGCACGTGCACCTGGTCGCCGCGCCGTTCGCCGCGCCGTCGCAGTCGCAGCGCCGCCTCCGTGCCCTCCTGCACCCGGAGCACGGCGGTGTTGCGCGCCGCGACCTGTTCGAGCCCTCGGCGCGCTCGCTCCCCCGCACCTGCTCGCGCGGCGGGATCGAAACGCTGCCGCGTCGGCTCGATGTCGCCGACGATGCGAGAGAGCAGGAAGGTCCGCTCCTGGGCCAGGTCGCGGTCGTATCCGTAGACGTGCCAGCGTCCCTCGACATCGATCAGGGCGTGGGGCTCGAGAGTGCGCAGGCGGGGGACGTCGTCGCCGGGCTTGACGTAGGTGAAGCGCACGACCCGCCCCTGATCAGCGGCCTGGCGCAGCGCCGGGAAGGCGGCATCCCGCGCCGTGATCCGGGGCGCGAAGCCGATGATCGGCTCGTCGACCTCGATACCCAGAGCGCGGATCTTGCGCAACGCGGACCGCGCCTCGCCCGAGATGGAACTCTCGCCCCATACCGCGGCGGCGACGTTGAGCACCGCCACCTCGGCGGGGGTGAACTCGAGGTCCTCGGGCAACACGTACTCGGCCTTGGGGATGACGTAGCGCGCCTCGCGCAGATCGTCGGGGTCGGCGGCGTCACCGAGCGTGTGGATGGGTACACCGAGCTCGCGAAGGGCATCCTTGTCGCGCTCGAACATCTTCTCGAGCGCGTCGACGCTGCGCCCTTCGGCGCGCGCCTCGCGGTATCCGGACACGCTCGAGAGGATCTGCTCCTTCGTCAGCCCGTAGCGATGCGCCATGAGCGCGACGGTGAGACTGAGCAGCCGCTCCTCGGGCGCGATCTTCTCCGGCACGCCCCAATCCTAGGTCGGCGCTCCCGCGTCCGGCGCGAGCGCGACGCCGCCGGGACGGACTATCCGGCGGGAGCGTCGATGCCGAGGATGTCGACGACGAAGACGAGCGTCGACCCACCCGGGATGCTGCCGGCATCGTCGTCGCCGTACCCGAGCTCGGGCGGGATCACGATCAGCACCTGCGAGCCGACGGTCTGCCCCTCGAGAGCCTGCCCGAAGCCTTCGACGACCTGATCGAGTTCGAACGACGCGGGAGTCTTGCCCTCGTCCCACGTCGAGTCGAACACGGTGCGGTCGTCCCAGAGGACGCCGGTGTACGCCACGCGCACCGGGGCGTCGCCCGTGACGATCTCGCCGCGTCCCTTCTTGAGCACCTGCACCTGGAGGTCGGACGGGGGCGCGGTGTCGGGAACGATGATGCCGGGGCGCCCGTCGGGTGCGCGGACGACCGAGGGCATGCCGTGGCCGGTCACGAACTGGTCGTCGCCGTCCGCCTTGTCGAGGTAGACCTTGCGCAGGTCGGTGACGACGATGGCGGTCGCTCCCGGTGCAAGCCCCAGTCCCTCGGCGGTCTGTTCGTCGAGATCGCCGGAGGGGATCACGCTCACGACGCGGCCGCCCTCGCGCGCGCACGCCAGTGACTGCTCGAGCGTGGGGAAGATGCCCGTCCACTGAGTCAGGGGCGCCGCGTCGAGCGTGCCGTCGAAGGGCGTCGAGACGAGCTGCTCGCCGCTCTCGCCGTCGAAGACAGCGAGGTCGAAGACCACCAGCTGGTCGTCGGTGCGAATGGCCGTCCCCTCGCCGGTGAGCACATCGGCCCACATCGTGGAATCCGTCTGCACGGGGGTGTAGGCCTCGAGCTCGGGCATCTCACCAAGGTCGCCCTCGACGCTCACGAGCTCGGCGACGGCCGAATCCGGCGACACCTCGCGCTCGCACGCGCCGCCGGAGGGCTGCGCCGAGGCGCAGCCGACGAGTCCTAATCCGACGAGGCCGACGGCTGCCACCAGAGCGGGAAGTCTACGCACGCGCATCAGTCTAGGCCGTCGTCCGACGTCGCCCCGTGGGGGTCGTCGCCCGCAAGCGGTCCGCCGTCGAGGCGGGCATCTGCCGCCTTGCGTGCCTCGCGGACCCGCTTGCGCAGGTTCTTGTCGGTGATCTCGCGGTCACCGACGGCACCCGGGGTCCACAGCTCGACATCCTCGTCGCCGTAGCTCGACTTGGATGCGCGACGCTTGACCTCGGGGGGCACTGCGCCGGGGGCAAGGCGACGCGCCGAGATCAGAAAGCCGGTGTGCGCAATCATGCGGTGGTCGGGTCGCACGGCGAGGCCCTCGACGTGCCAGCCGCGCACGATCGTCTCCGAAGCCTCCGGATCGGTGAACAGCCCCGTGCCGCGGAGGTACTCCGCGACGCGTGAGAGCTGCGTCGCCGTCGCGACGTAGCAGAGCACGACACCGCCGGGAGTGAGGGCGTCCGCGACGACGTCGATGCATTCCCAGGGCGCGAGCATGTCGAGCACGACGCGGTCGACGGCGCCGGGCGGCAGGGCATCGGGGAGATCTGCGGCGAGGTCGCCCACACGCACCTCCCACCGTTCGGGGTGCTCGCCGAAGAACGTCTCGACGTTCGCCGTCGCCACCTCGGCGAACTCGGGCCTGCGCTCGAACGAGACCAGTCGCCCCTCGGGTCCGACGGCCCGCAGCAGCCAGAGGGAGAGCGCGCCGGATCCGACCCCCGCTTCGACGACCGTGGCCCCGGGGAAGATGTCGGCCTCGGCGAGGATCTGCACGGCATCCTTCGGATACACGATGGCCGCACCGCGCGGCATCGACATGACGAAGTCGCGCAGCAGAGGGCGCAGGGCGAGGTACTCGTGTCCTGAGCTGTTGACGACGACGGAGCCGTCGGGAGCGCCGATGAGGGCCTCGTGCGTGAGGACACCGTGGTGGGTGTGCAGCTCGCCGCCCTCGCGCAGCGTGATCGTGTGCCGGCGCCCCTTGGGGCCGGTCAGCTGCACGCGGTCTCCGAGGCCGAACGGCCCGCTCTGACGGGGGGCGGATGCGGGAGCCGCGCTCATGCGCCGTGCTCCGCGCCCGCGTGCCGGGCGTGTCGGGTCAGCAGATCCTGGAGCGTCGCCGGCGTCTCATCGGCCAGCGACGGCGAGAGCCGGTTCGCGCCGGTGCCCTCGAGCGAGACGATGTTGGGTACACCCAGGACAGCACCGCCCGCCGCGACGGCGGAACGGACGCCGTTCGGCGAATCCTCGATGGCCACGGTCTGCCGGATGTCGACCCCCAGCTCGTCTGCTGCCATCAGATACGGGTCGGGGAACGGCTTGGGACGGCTGACGTCGTCGCCCGCGATGACGAGATCGAAGGCGTCGAAGTCGATCAGTTCGACGATCGACAGCGCCATCCTGCGCATCGACATCGTCACGAGCGCGGTCGGGATCCCCGCCTCCTTCAGGGCGAAGAGCAGCTCACGCGCACCCGGGCGGAAGGGGACGCCCTCGCGGGCGAGGGATTCGAGCACGCGATCGGTGAGGGTGTCGACGATCTCGGGGACGCTCAGCCGCACACCGGCGGCCTGGAAGATGCGGGCCGCGTCATCGAGGCCGAGGCCCACGAGCTGCAGCGCCTGCTCGTGCGACCACGTGCCTCCGAAGCTCTCGACCAGCGGCGTCTCAGCGGCCATCCAATGGGGTTCGGTGTCGACGAGAGTGCCGTCCATGTCCCAGAGGACCGCGCGCAGAGGGGGGTGAGTCACCCGCCCCATGCTACCGACGCGCCCGAGGCCCGCCTGATACCCCTGTCCGCGCGACCGCCTATCCTTGAGGGAACCCGCGCGGGGGTGCAGGATGCTCGATTCTGCACCGCAGACCCGCAGAGCCAGTCGGGAGGCGTGGTGGATGGACTCGGACGCAGAGTGCTCGTGGCGGCATTCGACGGCTGGAACGACGCGGGAGAGGCGGCAACGGCTGCGGTCGCCGCGCTGCGCGAATCCGGCGAATACGAAGCCGTGCACTCGGTGGATCCCGAGCTCTACTTCGACTACCAGTACACCCGTCCCCACATCGCGATGGATGCCGAGGGCCGCCGCCAGCTGACCTGGCCCGAGACGACGATCCTGCGCCCGGCGCGGCGCACACGGGGCACGCAGCTCTGGCTGCTCACCGGGGTCGAACCCGCCCGCGCCTGGCAGGCCTTCGCCGCCGAGCTCATGGACGTCGCCCTGCGCGAAGACATCACCGGATTCGTCGCGCTGGGGTCGATGATGTCCGACGTGCCGCACACCCGGCCGATCTCGGTGTTCGCGGGCAGCGACAACGACCGGGTCCGCGACCACCTCGGCATCGACCGCAGCACGTACGAGGGCCCGGTCGGCATCCTGTCGGTGCTCGCCGAGGCGGCCGAACGTGCGGGAGTGCCCTCCGTCGGCCTGTGGGCGAGCGTCCCGCACTACGTCGCTGGCCACACGCCCTCCCCCAAGGCGACTCTGGCGCTGCTCGATCGTCTCGAGGACATCACCGGCGCACAGATCCCGCGCGGGGACCTGCCCACGCAGTCGGCGACCTGGGAGGCCTCCATCGACGCGGCGGCGGCCGACGACGAGGAGATGACCGAGTACATCCGCAGCCTCGAGCGCACGCGCGACACGTGGGACTCCCCCGAGGCGTCGGGAGACGCGATCGCCGAGGAGTTCGAGCGCTACCTGCGCCGCGGCGGCGGCGACGGACCGCGCAAGCCCCCTCGGGACGACCCGCGGCGCTGAGTCGCCGCGAGGGCTCGCGTCGGCTCAGCCGGACTCAGTACGGCTGCAGCACGCCCAGCGACAACAGCACGATCAGCAGGGCGCCGAGCGCGAGGCGGTAGATCACGAACGGCAGGAAGCTGCCCCGCTTGAGGTACTGCATGAGGAACGCGATCACGGCCAGTCCCACACCGAACGCGACAACGGTGGCCCCGGCCGTGTCGATCAGCGAGTAGGGGCCGCTCGGCTCCTCGAACGCCTGGAGCAGCTCGTAGAGCCCCGAGCCGAACACGGCAGGCACGGCGAGGAGGAAGGCGTACTCGGCCGCCGCGGGCCGGGTGTAGCCGAGCGCGAGCCCGAGGGTGGTCGTCGCGCCGGAGCGGGACACCCCCGGGATGAGTGCGAGGGCCTGCGCGAAGCCGAGGCCCAGGCCGTGCGGGTAGGTGAGGTCGCTGAGCTGACGGCGGCGGGAGCCCCATCGATCCGCCGCGCCGAGGAGCAGACCGAAGCCGATCAGGACGATGGCCACGAGCCACAGGTTGCGGAAGGTGCCGCGGATGACGTCCTGGAAGAGGAACCCGAGCACCCCGATCGGGATGGTGCCGATGATGATCAGCCATCCCATCCGCGCATCCGGATCATTGCGGGGCACGGCGCCGGTCAGCGACTTCGCCCATCGCGAGATGATCCGCACGATGGTTCCCCAGAAATAGACCAGCACGGCGAGCTCGGTGCCGATCTGGGTGATGGCGGTGAACGTCGCGCCCGGGTCCTCGGCCGAGGGCAAGAACTCTCCGACGATGCGCAGGTGGGCGCTCGATGAGATCGGCAGGAACTCGGTCAACCCCTGCACGATGCCGAGGATGAGGGCTTCGATGAACTGCATGGCGCCTTCCGGGTTGGTCGCAGCGATGCGGGAGTGATGAGGGATGCCGGGTCCCGGCATCCGCGGATCAGCAGGTGCGGATCAGATCGGTCAGCACGCGCTGACCGAATTCGAGCGACGCGATCGGCACGCGTTCGTCGACACCGTGGAACATGCCGGTGAAATCGAGGTCGGCGGGCAGTCGCAGCGGTGCGAACCCGAAGCCGGCGATGCCGAGTGAGGCGAGAGCCTTGTTGTCGGTGCCGCCGCCCATCAGGTACGGGATGACGGGGGCGCCGGGATCGTGCCGGCCGAGGGCCGCGACCATCCGCTCGACGAGGTCGCCGGAGAACGGCACCTCGAGACCGATGTCGCGATGCACGGTCTGGATCTCGACGTCGTCACCGATGATGCGGCGGATGTCGGCGAGGGCGGCATCCTCCGTGCCGGGGAGTACCCGCACGTCGATGAGCGCTTCGGCGCGATCCGGGATCACGTTGTGCTTGTACCCCGCCGTGAGCCCCGTGGGGTTGGCGGTCGTGCGCAGCGTGGAGCGCAGGAAGCCCTGTGCAGGGCCGGTGTACGCGGCGAGGGCGTCCGGGTCGGCGTCGGATTCTCCCGTGATCTCGGCGAGGCGCGCGAGCAGCTGCGTGGTCGTCTCGGTCAGACGCACCGGCCACTCGGTCCGACCGAGCGCCGCGACCGCCTCGGCCAGGCGGGTCACGGCATTGTCTCCGTGCAGGCGCGAACCGTGCGCGGCGCGGCCGCGGGCGACGAGCCGGATCCAGAGCAGCGCCTTCTCCCCCACCTGCAGCAGATACGCACGCCGACCGGCGACATCGATCGAGTAGCCGCCGACCTCGCTGATCGCTTCGGTCGCGCCGGCGAACCACTCGGGCCGATCGCGCACCACAAGCTGCGAGCCCTCGACGCCGCCGTTCTCCTCGTCGGCGAAGAAGGTGAGGATGAGATCACGATCGGGCTGTTCGCCTGCGCGCAGCAGCTCGGCGACCGACGTCAGGATCATGGCGTCCATGTCCTTCATGTCCACCGCCCCCCGACCCCACAGCATCCCGTCGCGCACGAGACCCTCGAAGGGATCGACGCTCCATCCCTCGGCGGGCGCGGGCACGACATCCAGATGACCGTGCAGGATGAGCGCCGGCCGATCGGGATTCTTGCCCGGCACACGCGCGGTGACGTTGGTGCGCCGCGAAATCGGCTCGAAGTAGTGGGTGATGAGCCCGAGGGATTCGAGATAGGCGCCGACGTATTCGGCCGCCTCACGCTCCCCGGACGCTCGGCCGCCGCCCCAGTTCTGGGTGTCGATGCGGATGAGGTCGCGGGCGATGCGGGCCACTTCCGGCAGCGCGGCGGGATCGCTCGCGTTGGCGGCGGGTGCCGTGGGCCCTGACATGCGCACCAGGCTACCCGGGTCGGGAGGACGCCCCGGAACATGCTAGGCTCGATCCTCGGTTGCGAAAGCAACTCACCCATGCGCGGGTGGCGGAATAGGTAGACGCGCTAGCTTGAGGTGCTAGTGCCCGTATAGGGCGTGGGGGTTCAAGTCCCCCCTCGCGCACAGAACGAAAAAGGGTCCCGAAAGGGGCCCTTTTTTGTTGTGCGACAGTGTCGGCGCGACGCCCCTGGTTGGGGCCACGCGGCGCGGCGGGAACGAGCACAGGAGACGGCGCCGAAACAGGACGCATTGACGTGCAGCATCCTGTTCTGGGCGCATCTCCTGTTCTCGCGGCGTGCCGTACGTCGTACCCGGCGGCGGCCCGATCTGCGTGCCCGCGACCGGGTGCGATGCGACCCCACATTTCTGCAGCGAGCCACCACGCGTCGGAGGTGGGCTCGCTGCAGAGATGCGGGCTCGCTGCAGAAATGTGGGCTCGCTGCAAAAATGTGGGCTCGCTGCAGGAATGTAGGTTCGGCTCAGCATGCGCGGCCGCGGACCATGTCCGGCGGTGCAGCGGACGGACACCCGGGGCTACGCGGCCGTCACCCCGAACAGCAGGCCGAGCGCGTAGGTGATGGCGGCGGCGCCGAAGCCGATCGCGAGCTGGCGCAGCGCGCGCCGCAGCGGCGGCGCTCCCGAGAGCAGGCCGACGGTCGCCCCCGTTGCCAGCAGGGCGATTCCCACGAGCACCAGCGCGAGGACGACGGCCGCCACACCGCTCAGGCCGAGGATCCAGGGGAGCACCGGGATGATCGCGCCGGACGCGAAGAACAGGAAGCTCGATGTCGCGGCGCCCAGTGCGCCGCCGACGACCTCGTGGTCTCCCGAATCCCCGCGCGGACTGCGGTAGGGCTCGGCACGGTCGGCTGAGCGCGCCGCCTCGACGACCGCGCGAGCGCGCTCGATCGCCTCATCCGGCGTCAGGCCGCGCGTGCGGTAGACCAGGGCCAGCTCGTTCGCGTCGAGATCGAGGTCGGGCAGCACGTCGTCGGCGAAGTCATTCGGCTCGGTCGAGTCGAGCAGCTCGCGCTGTGAGCGCACGGAGACGAACTCCCCCGCACCCATGGAGAGCGCCCCGGCGAGCAGGCCCGCGATTCCGCTGAAGAGCACGAACTGCGGAGCGACCCCCGTGGCACCGATGCCCATGACGAGCGCGAGGTTGGAGACCAGGCCGTCGTTGGCGCCGAAGACGGCGGCGCGGAATGTGCCCGACAGTCGACGCCGGCCCCGCGCGGCGAGTCCGCGGACGACCTCGTGGTGGATCTTCTCATCGGCGCGCATGGCCGCGGTCGCGAAACGTTCGGTGTCGTACGGCGAGCGAGCCTCGGCGTTCTGTGCCAGCGCCAGCACGAAGATCGAGCCGAATCGGCGCGCCATCCACGCCAGCATCCGTGTTCCTGCCCCGGGCCGCGGCAGGCGAGCCGGCTCGCCCCCGAGAAGGGTCAGCCAGTGCGCCTCGTGACGCCCCTCGGCGGCGGCGAGGGCCAGGAGGATGTCGCGCTCTTCGCCGTCGCGTCGCGCGGCCAGATCGCGATACACGCGCGCCTCGGCGCGCTCGTCGACGAGGTACCGCGTCCACCGTCGACGGTCGGCGGCGGTCGGGGTCTGCATCGCGGGCGCGATCATGCGGCCTCCAGATCGGCGGCGGGGGTCGGGGGGATGCCTCCACCGTAGGATCCGCATCGCGGCGTCACCGTCGATATCCCCGGATTGACAGCATTTCGGGGTTCCGAACCCGACCCGGTCGCTAGGAGCGCACCCGCTTGCGCAGCACCTCGATACGCGCCTGCAGCTGCGTGACCGTCGCGTGCGAGACCGCCGGCCCGCCGCAGATGCGACGCAGCTCGGCGTGTACGAGACCGTGCGCCTCGCCGCTCTGACGCGCGTAGAGGCCGACGAGGCTGTTGAGCAGTTGGCGCTGCTCCTTGAGCGTGCGGTGCAGCGCCTGCGGCGGGGCTGACTCCACGGTCTCGACCGTCTCACCGGAGGCGCCCTCGGCTGCCTCCCGCACCTTGCGGTGCCGCGTCTGCCGCGCCTGTCGCTGCATGAGCAGCTCGTGCACATGCTCGGGCTCGAGCAGTCCGGGCAGCCCCAGGAACTCCTCCTCTTCGGGCGTTCCGGGTACGGCGAGCTCGCCGAACTCCCGGCCGTCGAACATCACCCGATCGAAGTGCGCCAGCGAGCCGAGTGCCTGGAACGAGAACTCCTCCGTCAGGGAGTCGGAGGCCTTGTCCTCGCGCTCCGCGGCGTCCATGAGGTCGTCATCGAGTGCCCATTCGTCGTCGCCCTCGCTGTCGCGGTCGAGGGCGTGATCACGCTGACGTTCCATCTCGCCGGCCAGGGCGAGCAGCTGCGGCACGTTGGGCAGAAAGATGCTCGCCGTCTCGCCCCGGCGGCGGGCACGGACGAACCGCCCGATCGCCTGGGCGAAGAACAGCGGGGTCGACGCACTCGTCGCGTAGACGCCCACCGCCAGGCGCGGGACGTCGACACCCTCGGAGACCATCCGCACGGCGACGAGCCAGCGCGACGTCGACGAGGAGAACGTCTCGATGCGGGAGGAGGCCTCGGCCTCGTCCGAGAGCACGATCGTCGGCTGCTCCCCCGTGAGCCGCGCGAGGATCGCGGCGTAGGCGCGGGCGGCCGTCTGGTCGGTCGCGATGACCAGGCCCCCCGCGTCCGGAATCTGCTCCCGCACCTCGGTCAGGCGACGGTCGGCGGAGCGGAGCACCGCCGGAATCCAGTCGCCGTCGGGGTTCAGCGCCGTGCGCCACGCCTGAGCGTTGACGTCTTTGGTGTTGTCTTGGCCGAGATGGGCCTCCATCTCATCGCCCGTGCGCGTGCGCCAGCGCATCTTTCCGGCGTAGACGAGGAACATCACCGGACGCACGACGCCGTCCTCGAGCGCTCGCCGGTACCCGTACGCGTAGTCGGTGCGGGAGAGGCGGATGCCCTTCTCATCGGGCAGGTACTCCACGAACGGGATCGGCGCGGTGTCGCTGCGAAACGGGGTGCCCGACAGCAGCAGCCGACGGGTCGCGCGACCGTAGGCCTCGCGCAGCGCATCACCCCAGCTCAGCGCGTCACCGCCGTGGTGCACCTCGTCGAGGATCACCAGCGTGCGCGCATCGTCGACCAGCCGCTGATGGATGGATGCCTTCACCGCGACCTGCGCGTAGGTCACCGCGACGCCGTGGTAGTGCCGTGCGGGCATCGCGTGCCGGTTGCTGAACGCGGGATCGAGCCGCAGCGACACGCGCGCGGCGGCATCCGCCCACTGCGTCTTGAGGTGCTCGGTGGGTGCCACGACGACGATGCGCGTGACCACGCGCCGGCGCAGGAGCTCCGTCGCCAGTCGGAGCGCGAAGGTGGTCTTGCCGGCGCCGGGTGTCGCGGCCGCGAGGAAGTCGCGTGGGCCCTTGCCCGGTCCGTCGGGGCCGTCGAGCGCGAAGTACTCGTCGAGGGCCTCGGCCTGCCAGGCGCGCAGACGCTGCGCTGTTCCCCAGGGGGCGCGCTGGGGGTAGGACGGCGAGAGGTGCTCGGCGGCGAAGCTGCCCACGTGGGCGCCCGGCATCTCTTCGGTCACGACACCCCCTCCCTCCGGCGCGGATCGGTCGCGCACGCCGACCGCGCACGCGGATCGGGACCCTCCCCGTGCCGACTGACCACGATAATCGACGCCCCCGACAGCCCGAGGCGGGCGCCCGCCGTTTCTCGGGGGAGCACTGACCGATCGACCGGGCGGCATGCCGGCGTTAGGGTCGATAACGGTCACGAACCGAGGAAAGAGCCATGTCAGACACAGATCACGTGCTCCCCCGCGTCGGCGACGACGTGAATGCCGGCCCACATCCCTGGCGGCGTTTCGTCGCCATCGGCGATTCGTTCACCGAGGGTATCGGCGATCCCGAGCCCGCCTCGCCCGGCGGTCATCGCGGCTGGGCCGACCGTGTCGCCGAGGTGCTCGGCTCACAGGTGCCCGATTTCGCGTACGCCAATCTCGCGGTGCGCGGGAGGCTCATCGGCCAGATCGTCGCGGAGCAGATCGATCCCGCGCTCGCCCTGGCTCCCGACCTGGTCACCCTGTGCGCGGGGGGCAACGACATCATCCGCCCCGGTGCCGACCCCGACACCGTCGCCTCCATCTTCGAGGATGCGGTCGTGCGCCTGGCCGGCACGGGCGCGACGGTCGTCATCTTCACCGGTATCGACGTCGGCTGGCAGCCCGTCTTCCGCTCGATGCGCGGCAAGATCGCGATCTACAACGAGAACCTGCGCTCCATCGCCGACCGCTACGACTGCGTCGTCGCCGACCAGTGGGCGCTGAAAGAGATCCAGGACCCGCGCTTCTTCGATGCCGACCGTCTGCACCTGAACTCCCTCGGTCACCACGAGGTCGCGCGGATGGTGCTGCGTGCGCTCAATGTGCCGAACGATCTCACTCCCATGCAGCCCGACCCCTACCCGGTCACGACGTGGCGCACCGCCCGCGCGAGCGACCTCGTGTGGGCCCGCACCCACCTCGTGCCGTGGGTGCTCCGGCGGCTGCGGCACGAATCGTCGGGCGATCGGATCACCGCGAAGCGCCCGGATCCCGCTCCTGTGCAGTTCCTCGCACCGGGCCGGGATGCTGCAGCAGAGCGGGGCGAGCAGGTCTGACGCCGCGCAGCACGGCCGCCCGCCCGCCACCGCGAACTCAGCGCGCGCGCAGCTCCCACATCGCTACGGCGCTCGCGGCCGCGACGTTGAGCGAGTCCACGCCTCCCGCCATGGGAATCGTCACGATCGTGTCGGCCGCGTCGAGAGCGCGCCGGCTGAGGCCATCACCCTCGGCTCCGACGACGAGCGCGACACGCTCGGGTGCGCCGGCGGCGAAGACGTCCAGCGGAACGGCGTCCTCGGTCAGGGCGAGCGCCGCGATGTGCCAGCCGGCGTCGTGCAGGAGTTCCCGGGCGTCACGCCACTCGGGAAGGCGCGTCCACGCCACCTGGAACACGGTTCCCATCGACACCCGGACGCTGCGCCGGTAGAGCGGATCGGCGCAGCGCGGTGTTACGAGCACGGCATCGGCCCCGAGCGCCGCCGCGGCGCGGAAGACGGCGCCGACGTTGGTGTGGTCGACGAGGTCTTCGAGCACGACGACGCGCCGCGCCCCCGCCAGCACGTCGACGACGGGCCTGTCGGTCGGGCGGTGCATCGAGGCCAGCATCCCGCGGTGCACCGCGTATCCCGTGACACCCTCGACGACCTCCGCGGATGCGAGAAGCACGGGAACGTCGCGGTCGTGGAGCAGAGCCTCGACCTGCGGCATCCACTTCTCCTGCGTGAGCACCGAGCGCGGCTCATGCCCGGCGGCGAGGGCGCGCGCGAGAACCTTCGCGGATTCGGCGAGGTAGAGCCCGCCCGCGGGCTCGAGCACGCGACGCAGGGCCACATCGGTGAGGTCGCGGTAGTCGCTCAGCCGGGGGTCGGCGGGATCGGTCACCTGCTCGATGCGCATCGGCATCCTCTCGTCGGCACCGCTCCACGGTACGCGTAACATCCCGGTAAAGCCCGCCGTCTACACTGAGCCACCCGAGGAGGGACTCTGCGATGGTCTTCACCGCGCCAGGCGAGGTCGCCTTCGACCCTGCCACGTCGGCCCTGATCGGCCGGGCGATAGACGCCCTCGCCGGGAGGCGCGTCGCGGTGCTCACGGGCGCCGGGGTCTCGACGGATTCGGGCATCCCCGACTATCGCGGCAAGGGCGCGCCCACGCGCACCCCGATGACGGCGCAGCAGTTCGTCGCCGACGCCGGCGCGCGTCGTCGGTACTGGGTCGGCAGTCACCTCGGCTGGAAGGCGTTCGCCGCCGCCCGGCCCAATGCCGGGCACACCGCCGTCGCGGAGCTCGAGGCGCAGGGGGTCGCGGCCGGGGTCATCACGCAGAACGTCGACGGTCTGCACGTGCGCGCCGGCAGCAGCCGCGTGGTCGAGCTGCACGGCACGATGCGCCGCGTGTTCTGCACGCACTGCGGGCAGGTGTTCGACCGGCGTGACATCGCCGAGCGCGTCGAGGCCGACAACCCGTGGGTGGCGGTGCCCGACAACGTGCCGTTGGGGCCGGACGGCGACGTCCTCCCCGAGAGCACCGACGGATTCGTGGTGCCGGACTGCAGCGTCTGCGGGGGGATGCTCAAGCCCGACGTCGTCTTCTTCGGCGAGTTCATTCCGGCCGAGAAGTTCCGCGAGGCCGAACAGCTCGTGCACTCGAGCGACGCGCTCCTCATCGCCGGATCCTCGCTCGTGGTCAACTCCGGCATCCGGCTGGTCGAGCGGGCGCGCCGTCGCAAGCAGCCGGTCGTGATCGTCAATCGCGGCGTGACCCGCGCCGACGGCAAGGCGACCGTCAAGATCGATGCGGGAACCAGCGAGGTGCTGCGCACTCTGGCTCGGGCGCTCCCCGCCGCGCGCTGACGCCGTCGGGCCCGGGTAGGCTCGAGGAGTGACGATCCTCACCCTCGTGCGCCACGGACAGACCGACTGGAACCTCGCCCGACGCATTCAGGGAGAGACCGATGTCCCGCTCAACGACACGGGGCGCCGGCAGGCGGGGGATGCTGCGTCCGCACTTGCGGAGATGCTCGATCTCACCCGCCCCACGGTCGTCGTCGCGAGCGACCTGAGCCGCGCGGGCGAGACCGCCGAGATCATCGCCGACCGGCTCGGTCTCGACGCACCGCGCAAGCGATACCGCGAGCTGCGCGAGCGCGCCTACGGAGAGGCCGAGGGCGTGTTCATCGAGGATTTCCTCGCGCGCTTCGGCAGCTGGGACCGCGACAACATCCCGGGCGCCGAGACGCGCCCGGAGCTGCGCGCCCGCGGCGTGCGGGCCCTGCGCCGCGTCGCGCGCGATGTGCGGAGCGAGAGCGCGCCGACCGCGGCATCCGTCATCGTCGTCGCCCACGGCGCTCTGATCGGCGAGATGATCCGCCACGCGAGCGGCGACACGCTGCCGTTGGCGGGTGAGCGGATCGAGAACGGATCGGCTCACATGTTCCACATCGACGGGGACGCGCTGCGTCTGCTCTCGTACTCCGCGGTCGCCGCGGCGTAAGCCCCGGCGGAGGCTTCCTCGCGCGGCGATCAGCCCGCTCGGGCGTTCAGCCCGCTCGGAAGATCAGCCCGCTCGGGAGATCAGCGTGCGCGCGTGCCGCAGGACGGGCTCATCGACCATGCGTCCCTCGTGGACGAAGACTCCGGGCTGTCCTTCGGCGGCCGCGACCAGGCGTCTTGCCCGGGCCAGATCCGAGGGCGCGGGCCGGTATGCGGCGCGGATGATCCCGACCTGACCGGGGTGTATGCACGCGCTCGCGGCGAACCCCGACGCGGCCGCGTCGCGCGCCTCTCTCCGCAGCCCCTTGTCGTCGGCGATGTCGAGGTGCACGGCATCGATCGCGTCGATACCCGCGGCGCCCGCGGCCAGCAGGACCTGCGACCTCGCATGCCGGGCGATGTCACGGTAGCGGCCGTGGCGCTTGCGGCTCGAGGTGCCGCCGATGCTTGCGACGAGGTCTTCCGCGCCCCACATGAGTGCCGTCACGTTCGCGAGTCCCGCGAGCCGTTCGGCCGCGAGGACGCCCTTCGCGGTCTCGCACAGGGCGATGACGCGGAAGCGGGGGTCGACCCTCGCGATCGGCGAGGCCTGCTCGGCCTTGGCGACCATGATCGTGCGGTAATCGGTCTGGGCGAGGGTTGCGAGGTCGGCAGCGTACGCGGCGGAGCCCGGAGCGCTCACCCGCACGATCACGCGGTCGGGGTCGAGCGCGGATTCGATGACGGCACCGCGCGCCAGGACCTTGGCGTCGGCCGCGACGGCGTCCTCGAGATCGAGGATGACAGCATCCGCGCGCTCGAGCGCCTTCTCGAATCGCTCGGGCCGATCGGCGGGGCAGAACAGGAGGGCGGGTCCATGCTCGAGAACACTCATGCTCGCGCTCCCCCATCGGCCTCGGGCGCGTGAGGACGGCACCACATCAGCGCGGAGCGTTCGGCGATCGCGACGATCCGACCCTGCTCGTTTCGCGCCGTGTGCCGCATCGTCGCAACTCCCTGCCCCGGCCGCGACTGCGAATGCCGCGCATCGATGACGACGGTCTCGGCCGTGATGGTGTCGCCGACGAACAGCGGATTCGGAAACCTCACCTCGCGCAGCCCGAGCTGCGCCACGAGGGTGCCCTGCGTCAGCTGCGCGACCGAGAGGCCCACCATGGTCGCGAGCGTCCAGAACGAGTTCATCAGGGTGCGCCCGAAGGGCTGCGTCGCCGAGAAGGCGGCATCCAAGTGCAGCGCCTGCGGATTCATCGTCAGCGTGGTGAACAGGACGTTGTCGGCCTCCGTGGCGGTGCGGCCGGGGGTGTGCACGTAGCGCACGCCGACCTCGAGCTCGTCGAACCACAGTCCGCGCTGGTGGATGCTGCGTTCCGATCCCGCGTCCGACCCGACGTCTGCCGCCTCGCTCATGCCGGCCACGCTACCCCGCGAGTCCGAGCGAGCGGGCGATGACGAGCAGCTGCACTTCGGACGTGCCCTCGCCGATCTCGAGGATCTTGGAGTCGCGATAGTGCCGCCCGACCGGATACTCGTTCATGAAGCCGTAGCCGCCGAACAGCTGGGTCGCCTCCCGGGCGTTGTCCATCGCGGCCTCGCTCGCGACGAGCTTGGCCACGGCGGCTTCGGCTGCGAACGCCCGCCCCGCGCCGTGCAAGCGCGCCGCGTGGTGCCAGGCGAGGCGCGCCGTGTGGACGCGGGCCTGCATGCGCGCGATGGTGAACTGCGCGTTCTGCCGCGTGGCCAGCGGTGCGCCGAAGACCACACGGTCCCTCGCGTGGGCGAGTGCCGCCTCGAGGCAGCCCAGGGCCGCCCCCGTCGCGAGGGCCGCGATGGCGACGCGCCCCTCGTCGAGGATCTGCAGGAATCCCGAGAATCCGCGCCCCTGTTCGCCGAGCAGGTTCGCGGCCGGCACGCGGGCGCCCTCGAACCACAGCGGGTGCGTGTCGGAGGCGCGCCAGCCGACCTTGTCGTAGGCCGGTCCCACGGTGAATCCGGGCGTGCCGGAGGGCACGATGATCGTGGAGATCTCTTCCCGCCCATCCGCCCGCTCGCCCGTCACGGCCGTGATCGTCACGAAGCTCGTGATGAGGGTGCCCGAGTTGGTGATGAACTGCTTTGCTCCATCGATCACCCACTCGTCGCCGTCGCGGCGGGCGGTGGTGCGCGTGGCGCCGGCATCCGACCCCGCGTCGGGTTCGGTGAGCCCGAACCCGGCGAGAGCCGTTCCGGCGAGCAGATCGGGCAGGAGCCGTGCGCGCTGCTCCGCAGTCCCGAAGCGGTGCACGGGCATCGCACCGAGGCTCACCGCCGCCTCGAGGGTGATCGCGATCGACTGATCGACGCGCGCCAGCTGCTCGATCGCGATGCCCAGCGCGAACAGGTCGCCGCCCTGCCCTCCGACGTCCTCCGGGAAGGGGAGCCCGAACAGTCCGAGCTCGCCCATGCCCGCCACGACATCCAGAGGAAGGGTGTGATCACGATCCGCCTCGTACGCACGGGGCGCCACGACGTCGTCGGCGAAATCGCGCACCATCGCCTGCAGCGCCCGCTCCTCCTCGCTCAGGTCATACTCCATCCGATGCCTCCTCGTCACGCACTCGCACCCGACCGGAGCCGTCCGGCTCCTCGGGCGCGACCAGCGTCGCGACGATCTCGTCGCGACCGACCCGGGCGCCCTGACCCACCCGCAACCGCACGATGCCGGCGTGGGAGGCGCTGACGGGGTGCTCCATCTTCATGGCCTCGATCGTGACGATCCGCCCGCCCTCGTCGACCCGCGCGCCGTCGGCGACGTGCACGGACGTGACGATTCCGGGCATCGGCGCCCGGAGTTCGCCGTACGTCCCCGTCGCCGCGCGGTCCCGGGGCGTGCGCTGACGGGCGGATGCCGCACGCCGGTCGATCGGAGTCAGTCGGAGCGCTTCGCCGTCGGCGTGGATCCAGACATCGTCGCCGGCGATGAGGATCTCCGCACCGTGCGCGTCGACGGCCCGCCCCGGCGTCACGCGGACGTGGGCCTCCCCGCGACCGGTGTCGAAGCCGACGGCGACCCCGATCTCGCCGTCCAGACGCCACCCGCCGCGCTCCCGCCACAGCGGTGACGCGTCTTCGGCATGGGTGGACTGCGCTCGCGCCGCGATCCACGCGGAGGCCGCCCGCTCGAGCGTGGTCACGGAGGGGGTGGGGTCCGGCAGCGGCGCCTGACGCTCGATGAGCCCCGTATCCAGCTCGCCGGCATGCACGGCAGGGTCGGCCAGAAGCGCCCGCAGGGCGGGTATGTTCGTCTCGATCCCCAGCAGGATCGTCTCGGCGAGTGCGCTGTCGAGACGTTCCAGCGCCTGGGTGCGATCGACTCCGTGCGCGATGATCTTCGCCACCATCGGATCGTAGAAGGCCGGTACGTCCGCGCCGGATTCGATGCCGGCATCCACCCGCACTCCCTCACCCCGCGGCGCACGCCAACGCCCCACCGTGCCCGTGGATGGCAGAAAGCCCCGACGGGGATCCTCCGCGTAGATGCGCGCCTCGATCGCGTGCCCCGACGATCGCGCGTCGTGCACTGCGGACGGGAGGGGCTCACCGGCGGCGATCCGCAACTGCTGTTCGACCAGGTCGATGCCGGTCACGAGCTCCGTCACCGCGTGCTCGACCTGCAGCCGCGTGTTCATCTCGATGAAGAAGAACTCGTCGGGCGCGTCCGCCGACACGAGGAACTCGACGGTGCCGGCGCCCTCGTAGTCCACACTCGCGGCTACTCGCAGCGCAGCATCCCCCAGCCGCTCCCGCAGGGCCGCATCGACGAGGGGCGAGTGAGCCTCCTCGATGACCTTCTGATGCCGGCGCTGCAGGGTGCACTCGCGCTCACCCAGATGGATGAGTGTGCCGTGGGCGTCGCCGAGCACCTGCACCTCGATGTGGCGCGGCCGCTCGATCAGCCGCTCGAGCAGCAGGGCGTCGTCGCCGAAGGCCGCACGCGCGACGCGTCTCGCCGACGCCAGCGCTTCGGGCAGGTCGCGACGGTCGCGCACGATCTGCATGCCTTTGCCTCCGCCGCCCGCGGAGGGTTTGATCAGCAGGGGAAAGCCGAGGGATGCCGCCGCGTCGGCCAGCTGCGTCTCGTCCAGGTCTGCCCCCGAGCGGCCCGGGATGACGGGCACGCCGTGCGCGGCGACGTGCTCGCGAGCGGCGATCTTGTCGCCCATGATCTCCAGAGCCCGCGTCCGGGGGCCGACGAAGACGATGCCCGCATCGGCGCACGCGCCGGCCAGCACAGGACTCTCGGAGAGGAAGCCATAGCCGGGATGCACGGCCTGCGCTCCGGTGAGCAGGGCCGCCTGAACGACGGCGTCGGCGCGCAGGTACGAGTCGGCGGCCGGTGCCGGTCCCAGCCGCACCGCCTCGTCCGCCGCACGCGCATGCGGTGCCGATGCATCGGCGTCGCTGTAGACCGCGACCGAGCGGATGCCGAGGCGACGGAGTGTGTGCACGATGCGCACGGCGATCTCGCCGCGGCCCGCGACGAGCACCGATTCGAAGAGGGGCATGGCGCTCACATCCGGAACACGCCGAAGCGCGGGTCGGGCAGCGGGCAGCGCGACACGACATCGAGGGCGAGCCCGAGTGCGTCGCGGGTCACGGCGGGATCCAGGATGCCGTCGTCCCAGAGCCGCGCGGTCGCGTGATACGGGTCTCCCTCGCGCTCGTAGCGCTCCCGGATAGGGGCGCGGAACCCTTCCTCGTCGTCGGCGGACCACTCCCCTCCCTCGGCCTCGAGTCGCTCGCGTCGTACGGTCGAGAGCACCGCGGCCGCCTGCGCGCCGCCCATGACCGAGATGCGGCTCGCCGGCCACGACCAGAGGAAGCGCGGCGAGTACGCCCGCCCGCACATGGCGTAGTTGCCGGCGCCGAAGGAGCCTCCGACGATCACCGTGAGCTTGGGCACGCGGGTCGTCGCAACGGCCGTCACCATCTTCGCGCCGTCCGCGGCGATGCCACCCGCCTCCGCGTCCGCCCCGACCATGAAACCCGAGATGTTCTGCAGGAACAGCAGCGGGATCCCGCGCTGGTCGCACAGCTCGATGAAGTGCGCGCCCTTCCGAGCCGAGTCCGAGAACAGCACCCCGTGGTTCGCGAGGATGCCCACCGGGTGGCCGTGCAGCCGGCCGAAACCCGTCACGAG
>NZ_QFPF01000173.1 GCF_003248605.1 Microbacterium sp. | reverse complement strand
ACTTCGGGGTAAGCCCATGGTCGATCTTCGAGTCGAGCCAGGTGGAGTCGGCTGCGCTGCGAGCACCGGGGTATGCCTTGCGTGCCGCCTCGCGCAGGTCGTCGTAGGCAGCGTCGAGCGCGCGACCCGGCTTGCCGCCGAGCATGAGTCCGGTGGCGATGACCCCGTCAGCGAGTTTGCGTAGGTCCGCCGTCACGTTGTGGAACTGCGCGAGCTGCCGCCGCTTGGCTGCCGCGGATCGGGCCGGGCTGTCGTCCGGTTCGACCGGAGACGCCAGGCTTTCCCGCAGCTCGACCGCGCGCTTGATGATCGAGTCGGTGTCGACCTCGAAGATGTCGAGCATGCCCTGCTGGCGGTTGGCCTTGGCCGGGTCGATGTGCATAGCCCGAAGTTGCTTGAGGTCGGTGAGGCCGAGCAGCGAGTTGCCGACGAACACCTTGTCGTCGACGAAGGAGAACGGCAGGTCGCGATCGAGGGAGACGAGCCACAGGGAGAGCTTGCACATCTCGATGGCCATGTCGTTGATGTCAGCCCCGTAGAGGCACTTGGCGACGACCTCGCGAACGGCGAGATTTCGCAGGTCTTTGCGTCCCGCCCAGGCAGGGTTCTCGGCAACCCATGCCTCGACGAGCCGGTCGGCGAGAAAGCGGGCGGCTGCCACGAGGAACGCACCCGAACCGCATGCGATATCAGCAACCTTGAGCGTGAGGATGTCCGAAGGCGACTTCAGCATCCACTCGTCCCGTTTCGCAGTCTGATGCGGACCGGGGTTGTAGACGAGCGGCTCGAGTGCGTACTTGACCACGTCCTCGGCGAGCGACTTGGGCGTGTAATGCGCTCCGGCATTCTTCCGGGATGGCGTCTCCTTGACCAGGAGCGCGCCCTCGAGGACGACGAACGGTCGATTACGGAGGTCGAGCCGCATGAGCCCCAGCCAGGGCTTGACGCGTTCGCGCAGGCCGAGGTCGTCGCCGACGGCCTGGGTGAGCGCGCTCACAATGCCAGGGTCGACCGCAGCGTCGATGGCCCTGACGACGGCGGCCTCGGAGGAGGGCTTGGCAGAGGGCTGGTCGGTCTCGATCCAGGCGCGGATGGCTTTAGCGAGTTTCTTGCGGTCGCTGTGGGCATTGGCGAGTTCCTCCAGCTTCGCCAGCGGGACTTCGGGCTCCTCCCCGCGGGTGCCGAGGATGCCAAGCACGACCTCGGGGGCGACTGTCGCGGTGTAGCCGAGCAGGCCCTCGTACATGTAGCCGATCTGCTCGACGTCGATGTCGCGGAACGAGATGCGTCGCGCGTCGCCCTTGATCTCGGCGATCTGCACGGCGCGCAGAACGTGCAGCATGACACGGTCAGATACGGTGACGCCGAGGGTCCCGACATCGCTCGTGGCGGTCAGGAATGGGAATCGAGCCGGGTCGAACAGCGAGCCGCCGTAGGCGGGCATGCGCAGGCTCTCGAAGGTCGCGCCGCGGTAGAGGGCGTTGCTGGTGGCCAGCAGCCGGTGCCAGGTGAGGGAGGTGGC
This sequence comes from Microbacterium sp., assembly GCF_003248605.1. GTDB lineage: Bacteria > Actinomycetota > Actinomycetes > Actinomycetales > Microbacteriaceae > Microbacterium. Next base: position 2,643 of record NZ_QFPF01000173.1, on the reverse strand, counting down.
GTCGAGGGCTTCCTCGCTCTCGGCCGAATCGCGGGCGACGAGCTGGTCGAGTTCGCCGGCGATGCCGTAGCCCTGGTCGAACAGCTCGCCTTGTGGCAGAAGCCCGCGCTCGGCCGCGGATTCGGAGAATGACTGGATGAGCAGCTCGACCGCGCGGCGCACCTGGGCACCCAGCGCCTCGGTGATCTCCTCGGCCGCAGCGACGGACTCCTCGAAGAGCACCGGGAGCCGCTCGGCGGGGTCACCGCCGATGAGGTGCTGGCGCCCCATCAAAGCCAGGAATGCGTCGCGGGTACGGGGTTCCTCGGTCCACGTGAGTGCGTCGACAACGCCGGAGGCTGCCATCGCGTTCTCGCGTGCGCACACGAGTCCCCACCAGCGGCCGTCGGTGACGATGCCGATGGGCACGCGACTCTCGCGCAGGATCGCCTCGACACGGTCGACGGGGTTGGCCGCCCACAGGTCGCCCGGCACTTCGCGCAGGGAGTCGACCGGGTCGATGACGTGCACGATCGCGCCGATCCCGTTGTCTCCGTCGAGGGAAGCTTGCGCGCGGACCGTTACCGCACGGTTTGGAGACTGCGCGGCGACACCCGCGAGGTCACCCCATGTGAGCGACTCGGCCCAGCCCGCGACGTCGCGCAGCACGGTCTCGACCCACTTGTCGCGGGCCGAGCGGTAGGCGTCGAGCGCGGTGTCATGCCCGGGGCTGCGGTCGTAACGCTCCCAGGCGGACTCGAAGTCTTTGCGTGCGTCGGAAAGGGTGGCCTTGCGAGGCTCGGCGAGCTGCGGCATCCCTTCTGGCCAGACGCGCTTGAGCGGTGGAATGGCGAGGAACGGGCCGTCGGTGTCGACTAGTTCGAGCCAGGCGCGGTGCAGGTCTGCCGCACTCTTGGCGGGGCGGTTGCGTATGGGTCGGCGTGCCATCAGTCGCGCCACCCGTCAGCGTCGTTGCGGGTGAGCGCGAAGACCACGGCGGCGGCGGTCGTGTGGGGTTTCACGTCGGCGTACCTGTCCTTGATCGCGGTGATCTCGCGCCTTTCTTCGTCATCGAGCTCGTCGAGGCGGCGTTGCATCGCCTCACGGTCGCGTCGCCACTGGCGCTCCTGATCGGCGTCAGTGAATAGCTGCCCCTGCGCTTCTGCCTCCTCAACGCGCAGCCGCGCCAAGGAGTCGCGGAGGTTCGCACGGAACGCGGCGAAGATGTCCTGTGCGCGTTGCACGTCCGTGGCCTCGCGGCGCTGCAGTTGCTCCGTCACCTGGGCTTGCTTGCGTTCCGCACGCGTCCGCATGGACTCCTCCAGGCGGAGGCGGAGCGGCGCGTCGGGCACATTCCAGAGGTCGCAGAGCTGGTCGCGCACGCGATCGTCGGCGAGGGTCAGGTCTTCCTGATCGAGGGCGGTATCGAGTGCCGCCTCCGCTCGTTCCTCGGCCATCGCGCGCCGTCCGTGGAGGCGGATTCCGGCGAGGAACACCTCTTCGTGGAGCCGGACGCCTCCGCGTCCGACGAGCACCATGCGCGTGACTGCAGCGACGAAGGACTCCTCAAGGTCATCGACGACGACCGCGGTCACACGCCGCAGCGTGGAGTCGATGCTCCACAACGAGCGGCGCAACAGGCGCTGCGCCTTCTGCACGATCGGGTGCCCGAGATGCACGTATACCAGGTCCGCTCGGCCGTCGGCGGCGTCCGGGTCGAAGGTGATCGGTCGAAGCACACCTGGGTTGAGCCGGGTGTCGAGGCCGCGCAGCGTGTCGCGCCACCCGGCTGTGAGGCTCGGAACAGTGAAGACCTCGGCGTCGGTGTCCCGCGCGAAGTCGTAGTTCGGGACGAGCGGCGACTGGTGGTTGATCCGCAGCGCAGTATCGACGACGCGGCGCAGGTTCGCCGGGTCGAGGTGCATCTCCGTCCGGGACGCGTCGTAGCCCTGCTCGAGCTGCGTCAGGCGGGCGTTGAGTTCCATTCCGCCGGCCAGCGCCTGATTGATCACCTCGTTGGTGTCCACGCCCTTCGACTTCGCCTTCGTCGCGGCGCGTTTGCCGAAGTGACCTTGGATCTCTGCGCCGACGACCTGGTTGGCGGAGCCGAGGTCGTACTCCACCTGGGCGATCTTGCGGGCGATGATCTCCATGAACCGCAGGTCTGAGTCGTAGGTTGAGGACTCCTGCTCGGGGGTGAAGTGGTAAACCTCGGGCTGCTGGGTCTGGCCGTATCGGTCGATGCGACCGATACGCTGCTCGAGGCGCGAGGGGTTGAAGGGGATGTCGAAGTTCACCAGCCGATGGCAGTAGGTCTGGAGGTCGATGCCCTCTCCTGCGGCGTCCGTGGCGAGAAGCACCCGCACCGGCTCCCTGGACGGGTCAGCGGTGAACTGGGAGCGGACGTACTCCCGCTCCTCGGGCGGGGTCGAGCCCTGGATGACTGCTAGGCGCTCGTCGTCGTACCCCTTCTGCCGTAGCACGCGGGTCAGCCACTCCACAGTGTGGGCGTACTCGGTGAACACCACGACGCGCTCGTTCGACCAGAGCTTGCCGTCTGGGCGGCAGACGGCATCAAGGAACCGGATCAGCTGGTCAAGACGTGTGTCGGCGCGACTCTCATAGCCCAGCCCCCAGTTCGCCAGGGTCTCAAGCTGGCCCGGT
>NZ_QFPF01000027.1 GCF_003248605.1 Microbacterium sp. | reverse complement strand
GCCATCGATCCGACATCGCCCATGAAGAGCTTGGCTTTGGGCGCGTTCCACCACAGGAACCCGACGAGGGCGCCGACGAACGCGGCGGAGACGATCGCGAGGTCGAACGGGTCTCGCGTGTCGTAGCACGCGGGTTGGAGCGCGGGCGCGAGCCCCGCGCCGGTGCAGACCTGGTTGAACTGCCAGAACGCGATGAGGCTGTACGCGCCGACGACGAACACACCCGCGCCGGCCGCGAGTCCGTCGAGCCCGTCGGTGACGTTGACGCTGTTGGAGGAGGCCACGCCGATCAGCGAGAGCCAGGCGAGGTAGAGCAGCCAGCCGAGGATCGGGCCGAGGGCCATGAACGAGAGCACGGGCAGGTCGCGGAACAGCGACACGTAGGCACTCGCGGGGGTCTGCCCCCACACGTTCTCGAACGCGGGGTGCAGGGCGACGACGCCGAAAGGCACGGTGACGATGATCTGGCCGACCACCTTGGGCCACCCCGTCAGGCCGAGACTGCGCTGGCGCCTCACCTTCATGTAGTCGTCGATGAACCCGACCGCGCCGAAGCCGACCATCATCCAGATCACGAGCCAGCCCGAGATCGTGGGCGGGTTGTTGCCGGTGTACCCGCCGATGAGGTACCCGACGATCGTGCCGACGATGAAGATCGTGCCGCCCATCGTGGGCGTCCCGCGCTTCTCGCCGTGGCTCGGATTCTCGATCGCCTCGGGGGTGCGGATGACCTGACCCCACCCCCAGGTCCGGAACAGCCGGATGAAGACGGGGGTGAGGAAGAGGGTGAAGGCCAGCGAAATCGCGGCCGCCGTCAGCAGAGACCTCACGAGACCGATTCTCCCAGACGATCGCCGAGGTGCCGAAGCCCCGCCGCGTTCGACGACTTCACGAGCACGCGGTCGCCGTCGCGGAGTTCGCCGACGAGGTAGTCGTAGGCGGCGTCGGCGTCGGCGAAGAACACGGCCTCGCCGTCCCACGATCCCTGTGCGATCGCCTCGAGGAACATCCGCCGCGCGTCGGCGCCGACGATGACGATGCGCTGCACCCCGAGGCGCACGGCCAGAAGGCCGACCCGGTCGTGCTCATCCTCGGCGAACTCCCCCAGCTCGCTCATCGCGCCGAGGACGGCGACCATGCGCTGTCCGGGCTCGGTGATCTGCGCGAGGGTGCGCAGCGCCGCAGCCATCGAGTCGGGGCTGGCGTTGTACGCGTCGTTGACGATGCGGATGCTGTCGGATCCGAGCGGCTGCATGCGCCAGCGCTCGGCGATCTCGAGCGTCTCGAGGCGGGCGACGCACTCGGCGAGCGTGACGCCGATGCGGGTGGCGGCGGCGATGGCCGCGAGCGCGTTCATGACGTGATGCTCGCCGAGCACCCGCAGGCGCAGCGGCGCGCTCGACCCGATCGCGTGCACCGTGCACGATGTGCCGGCGGCATCCACCCGCACGTCGTCGGCGCGCACCTGCGCGCTCGCGCCGCGCCCGAACCAGACCACCTCGAGCCCGCGATCTCGCGCGATCCCGGCCATACCCGCAACCCGCGGATCGTCGGCGTTGAGCACGGCCGTACCGCCCGGCCGCACCGCGGAGACGAGCTCGGACTTCGCCGCCACCGTGGCCTCGATGCCGCCGAAGCCGCCCGCGTGGGCCATTCCCACCATCAGCACGATGCCGATGTCGGGGGTCACCAGGCCCGCGAGGCGCGCGATCTCTCCGGGCGCGCTCGCACCGAACTCGCACACGAGATATCGCGTCGTGGGCGTCACCCGCAGCATGGTCAGCGGCGCGCCGACCTCGTTGTTGAACGAGGCGACCGGCCACACCGTCTCACCCTCGTCGACGAGGATGCGCGCGAGCATGTTCTTGGTCGTCGTCTTGCCGTTGGAGCCCGTGACTCCGACGACGGTGAGCGAGCCCGCATCGCGCACGCGGGCGACGACGTGGCGGGCGAGGTCTGCCAGGGCCGCCACGACGCTCGGCACGATCACCTGCGAGATGGATGCCGCCACCGGACGCTCGACGATCGCCAGGACCGCCCCGCCCTCGACCGCCGCGTCGACGAAGAGGTGGCCGTCGGTCTCGGCGCCGGGCTTGGCGGCGAAGATGCCGCCGGGGGTGATCCCCCGCGAATCGGTGTCGACGGTGCCGTCCACGATCGTCTCGGGCGTGTGCGGGCCTGCGGCCTGCAGCTCACCGCCCGTCACCCGGGCGATCTCGGCGAGCGTCAGCGCGATCATCGGCGTCCTTCCTTCGGCGGCACGCGCGGTCGCAGCCGCTGCGTGGACCCGCTCACTGGTACTTCGGGAGGATCTCGGGCTCCCCCTCCGAGGGGAGCACACGGAACGTCTTCAGCACCTGGGTCATCGCCTTCTGGAAGCCCGGCGCGTTGGCCGCGGACGCCCGGTTCTTCTTCGGTTCGTCGAGCGTCAGGATCACGACGTACTCCGGATCATCCGCAGGAGCGAAGCCCGCGAGGGTCGTATAGAAGATACCTTGCTTGTACCCGCCCTGCCCGTCGGGCTTCTGCGCCGTGCCGGACTTCGACGCCATCCGGTACCCGTCGACCTCGATCACCGAGTGGTTGGTCACCTGCTGGAAGACGTTCTCCAGCATGAGCGTGACCTGGTCGGCGGTGCTCTCGCTGATCACGCGGGTCGGCTCGGGGAGTTCGGGGGTGAGCACCTCGCCGGATGACGACGTGCACGACTCGACGAGACTCAGCGGCATCTGCAGGCCTCCGTTGGCGATCGTCTGGTAGACGCTCGCGACCTGGGGCACCGTGACGGTGTAGTACTGGCCGAACGTCGTCGTGTAGTGCGAGGCGGCATCCCACGGGGTGTCGTGCAGCAGGCCGTTCTCCTCGCCGGGGAACCCGATGGCGGTGCCCGAGCCCACGCCGAAGCGCTCGAGATAGTCGTGGCGCACGTCGTCGGAGACGAGCTCGCCGAACTTCGACAGGGCGACGTTGGAGGAGTCCACGAGGGCGCCGGTCAGCGTGTAGGGGTACGCCTCGTGGGAGAAGATGTCGTTGATCGTGACCCCGTTGGGGAACGTCTCGCGTCCCGACGCCGAGATGATCGGCGAGGTCGGGGTCGCCGCCCCCTCTTCGATGATCGTCGCCGCCGTCACCGGCTTGAAGGTCGACCCGGGCTCGAAGGTGTAGGAGAAGATGCGGCTGCCGCGGTTCTCGGCGGGCGTCGCGGTCGGATCGTTGGGGTCGACCGAGGGGTACTCGGCGGCGGCGCGCACCTTGCCGGTCTCGACCTCGACGACGAAGACGGTGCCGTAGTTGGCCTCCTGGTTCTGCACCTCTTCGGCGATCATCTGCTGCAGGTACCACTGCAGATCGCGGTTGATCGTCAGCTCCAGGGTTCCGCCGTCGACGGCAGGGTCCTCGACGTGGGTGCCGGGAATGATCACGCCGTCCTTGCCGCGGGCGTAGCTCTCCTCGCCGTTCGTCGCCGACAGGCAGTCGTCCTGCGCCACCTCGAGCCCGGCGAGGGCATCGCCGTCGGCCCCGACGAATCCGATCAGGTTGCCGGCGACCGCACCGTCCGGGTAGGTGCGCGCGGGATGCTCGGTCATGTAGAGGAAGGGCAGCTCGAGCGCCCGCAGCGCCTGGAACTGATCGGTGCTCAGGCCCGTCTTGATCTGCGCCCACTGCGAATCGGGATTCTCGGCCAGCACGTCCGCGACGATCTGCTGCACCTCGTCGGGCGTCTGACCCGTGATGGCCGCGATCTGAGCCGCCTGCTGCGGCCAGACCTCGTCGACGGTGCGCCCGTCGTCGAAGACCTGTCCGATGACGTTCTGCGGGTCGACCTGGGCGTCGTAGCGCATCACGTTGCCGGCCAGCAGCGCACCGGTCTCGTCGGTGATGGTTCCGCGGGCGCCGTAGAGCGTGTTGGAGGCGCCCAGGCCCACGCCGAGCGAATCGGCGCGCAGGTCGTCGGCATTGACGACCTGGATGTCGACCAGGCGCACGACGAACGCCGCCAGCACGGCGAGCACCACCGCGAGGGCGATGACCGTGCGACGGCGCGGGGACCGGGTGGCGCGGGTCGACATGTCAGCGGGTCACCGGCGAAGGCAGTCCGTCGGAGAGCGCAGGGGGTTCGGATGCCGGGGCCGTGGCCGCGTCGTCGGTTTCGACGGGTGCGGGCGGAACACCCTGGATGGTCGCGTCGGGAGCGGTGACCAGCGGCGCGTCGGTGACGAGCGCGTTGGGCACGCTGCCGCGCCCGATGGCGTCGACGGAGGAGCTGCCGCTCGCGGCGATGCCGGCGCCGAGCACCGCGCCGTCCGAGAGGCGGAGATAGGAGGGCGCCTCGTTGACGACCATCCCCAGTGCCGAGGCGTTGGCGGCGAGGTACTGCGGCGAGCTGAGCCCGGCGAGCTGTTCGGTGAGCGACTGCTTCTCCCAGGTCAGGTCGCGCACCTGGCGATCCAGCGCCTGCTCCTGGTACACACCCTGCGTCATGGCGATCGACAGTCCCATCTGCGCCGCCGCGATGGCCAGCGCCCCACCCACGGCGATGATCGCATAGAGCATGCGCGGACGACGGCGACGCGCGGAGCTCTCGAGAGCCCGGAGGCGACGCTCGGGTGCGCTCTCTCGGCCGGCCGGCCGGCCGAGCGGGCGGGAGGGGGCGATGGACGCGAGGCTCATGCGGCCCTCACTCTCTCGGCGGCGCGCAGCCGAACAGGGGTGGCTCGGGGGTTCAGGGCCCGCTCTTCGTCGGTCGCGAGCTCGGCGCCCTTGACGAGGAGACGGAAGCGGGGGGCGTGCTCGGGAAGCTCGACCGGAAGCCCTGCGGGTGCGGTCGAGGCGACGGCGTCCGCGAGCACCCGCTTGACGATGCGGTCCTCGAGCGACTGGTAGGACATCACGACGATCCGCCCGCCCACGCGCAGGGCATCGAGCGCGGCGGGAATCGCGCGCTCGAGCACGCTGAGCTCGGCGTTGACCTCGATGCGCAGCGCCTGGAACACACGCTTGGCGGGATGGCCCGCCCGCTGCGCCGCGGCCGGCGTCGCAGCGACGAGGATCTCCACGAGCTGCCCGGACCGCTCGATCGGCGCGCGGGTGCGGGCTTCGACGATGAACCGCGCGTACCTCCCGGCGAGCTTCTCCTCGCCGTACCGTTCGAAGATGCGGCGCAGCCCGCCCTCGGGATACGTCGCGATCACATCCGCGGCGGTCGTGCCGTGCGTCTGGTCCATGCGCATGTCCAGCGGCGCATCCTTCGCGTAGGCGAAGCCGCGCTCAGCCTCATCCAGCTGCAGGGACGAGACGCCGAGATCGAACAGCACGGCGTCGACGCCCCCGGGCGCGGCCTGGGCGACAGCATCCGCGATGCCGTCGTAGACGGTGTGCACCAGCGTGACGCGCTCACCGAAGCGGGCGAGGCGTGCGCCTGCGAGGCGAAGGGCGTCGGTGTCGCGGTCGAGCCCGATCAGGTGCAGATGCTCGAAACGCTCGAGGAAGGCCTCGGAGTGGCCGCCCATGCCGAGCGTGGCATCGACGAGTACCGCGTCGGGGCGTTCGAGCGCGGGGGCGAGCAGCTCGACGCAGCGTTCGAGCATGACCGGGGTGTGCAGGTCTCTGGCGTCCATGGTCTCGGAGTTTCCTGGTCCGGTCCCCGGGTCCTGATCCCCATCCGCACCGACCTGGCACCGGGGAAGTGTGTCAGGGCGTGGCGGCTGGGAATCAGGGCCAGGGGCGAGGGATCAGAACAGGCCCGGGATCACCTCCTGCTCCATCTCGGAGTAGCTGTCTTCGTTCGCCTCGGCGTACGCGTTCCAGGCGTCGGCGTTCCAGATCTCGGCGTGGGCGCCGACGCCGGTGACGACGAGCTCTTTGGTGAGGCCCGCGTAGGCGCGCAGCGACTGCGGCACGGTGATGCGGTTCTGCGAATCCGGCATCTCGTCACTCGCGCCGGAGAGGAACATGCGCATGAAGTCGCGCGCCTGCTTGTTGCTCAGCGGTGCCTCGCGGATGCGCTCGGTCACGCGCTGGAACTCGGCGGTGCTGAACACGTAGAGGCAGCGCTCCTGACCGCGCGTGACCACGATGCCGCCGGCGAGGTCTTCGCGGAACTTGGCCGGCAGGATCACGCGCCCCTTGTCGTCGAGCTTGGGGGTGTAGGTGCCCAGGAGCATCCGCGATCACCCCCCTTTCGTCCGGCCGACCTCAGGTGTGCCCCACTTTACTCCACTTCACTCCACCGGTCTATGATCGGCGCGCTCGGATTCGGTGCGCTCGCGTGCTTCTCCCCCGATATTCCGGGCTTTCGCGCGGTGGAGGGATGTGGAGCGGTAGGCGACGCACGGGCCCGGTGCCGCGGCCCCGCCCGGCGCGGGGCCGGCCCGGCCGCCGCCCGCGCCGGTCCCACACGTCCCCTCGCACGGCGAACCCACATTTCTGCAGCGAGCCAACATCCGACGCGTGGTGGCTCGCTGCAAAAATGTGGGCTCGGCGCGGCGAGGCGGGCGGGCGCGGGGCGGGCCGGCGGCGGGCGCGGGGCGGCGGGGCGGACGGGCCGGCGGGGGCGGGGCGGGGGCCCGCCCCGCAAACGGGCAGAAAAAAGGGGCCGACCCGAAGGTCGACCCCTGAAAGCGGAGGGAAGTGGAGGGCGGCGGCTAGTGGCCGTCCTGCCGGCGGTCCCACCGGTCGTTCATTCGATCCATGAAGCTCGACGACGACGCGGCACTGGCCCGACGCGGCGGGTTCACTCGCGACGCACCGGTCATCCGCGAGGGATCAGCCTTGGTCGGCGTCGCGGCCAGGATCACGCCGCCCAGCATCGCGGCGAAGCCGACGATTCCGACGACGATGAGCTGCGTGGCGACACCGGCGACAAGACCGCCGATCCCCGCGAGCACGAGGATCGCGCCGATCGTGACGTTGCGATAGTTGATCGAGCGGCCTTCGCGGTCTGAGCTGACGACATCGGCGTCGTTGCGCAGAAGATGGCGCTCCATCTCATCGAGAAGGCGCTGCTCCTGTTCGGAGAGTGGCATCGGTCCCCCCGGGGGTGTCTGAAGAATGCGTCCCAAGTCTAGCTGTGGCGCTGGTAACTAGGCTAGGCCTGTGCACGGTTCCCCAGACGCGATCGCGGCGGTTTCACAGCGACTGGAGAGCTTCGTGCTCGACCGCGTCGAGGAGGCGTCCGACATCGGCGCGGCGGGACGCCCCCTGCTGGATGCCGCAGCCTCCGCCCTGCAGGGAGGCAAGCGCCTGCGCGCCTCCTTCTGCTACTGGGGGTGGCGCTGCGTGGCGGATGCGGCCGGCGCGCGTACCGACCTTCCGGCCGATATCGTCGCGGCAGCATCCGCCCTGGAGATCTTCCATGCGGCGGCGCTCGTGCACGACGACATCATCGACAATTCCGACACCCGCCGCGGACGACCCGCCGCCCACCGCGCCCTCGAGGCCCAGCACATCGCTGCGGGATGGGCGGGCGAGCCCGCGGCGTACGGGCGATCGGCGGCGATCCTGCTCGGAGACCTGCTCGTGGCGTGGAGCGACGACCTCTTCGAAGACGGCGTCGCCGACATCGACCCTCATCACGCTCGCACCGCCAGGGCACGCTACGCCCAGATGCGGCGCGACGTGACGCTGGGTCAGTACCTCGACATCGCCGCCGAGGTCTCCGCCCGAACGGTCTCGGACGACGAACAGCTCGACCGCGCGCTCATGGTCGCCTCCTACAAGTCGGCCCGGTACTCCGTGCAGCAGCCCCTGCTGATCGGCGCCGCGCTCGCCGGGGCGGATGCGACGCAGGATGCCGCGCTGCGCGACTTCGGTCACCCCCTGGGCATGGCCTTCCAGCTGCGCGATGACGTGCTCGGGGTCTTCGGCGACGCACAGGTGACGGGAAAGCCGGCGGGGGACGATCTGCGCGAGGGCAAGCGCACGGCCCTCATCGCACTCGCTCGGCAGGCACTGCCCGCTCCCGCCCGCCGCACGCTCGACGAGCTGCTCGGCGATCCGGCGCTCGACGATGCGCAGATCGGGATGCTGCAGGGGGCGATCCGCGACAGCGGAGCCCTCGACGAGGTCGAGCGGCACATCTCGACCTACGCGCGGGAGGCCGACCGCGCCCTCGCCGGAGCTCCACTCGGGAACGCCGCCGTCGGCGCCCTGCGCGACCTCGCCGACGCGGCGGTGCGGCGCCAGTCCTGACGAGCCCCGCAGGCGGACCTCAGGCGAGGGTCTGGGAGATCCTGCGGACCTCGCTCTTGCGCCCGGCGCGCAGCGCCTCGATGGGCGGCGTGCCGATCGTGTCCTCGGGGCTGAGCAGCCACTCGACGACCTCCTCGGGGGTGAACCCCGCATCCATCAGCACGATGATCGTGCCGCGCAGCGAGGCGAGCGGGCGCCCCTCGAGAAGGAACACCGAGGGGATGCTGATCACACCGTCCCGGCGGAGGGCGATGAGGTGGTGGTCGTCGAGAAGACGACGCACACGACTGGGGGTCTCGCCGATCGCCTCGGCGACGGCGGGGATGGTGAGCCATTCTGTGGCGGAGATCCAGGACTGCTCTTCGGTCACCCTGCCACTATGGCACGCCCGGCGCGGTCGGCTCACGGCCGTCGGGGAATCACATAGACCTCATCTGCACCACAGGCCGCACATACCACTTTTGTTGACTTTCGTTATCAGCCGTGACAGCGTGTCAGAAGTCTCACAGGAAGGGGAAGATCCGTGCGACTGCTCCCCCACGCTCTGCGCTCCGCGCGCGCTCAGGTCGCTGTGCCGGCCGCTCTCGTCGGCACACTCGCCGCAACCCTCGTGGCGGCGCCCGCCGACGCGGCCGAGCCCAGCGATCGCTCCCTGCGCTCCGCGTGGCGATCCGTGCCGTTGAGCGTTCCGCCGACCGACTACACCGTGTCGCCCGGCGACACGGTGTCGACGATCGCGTCCCGCTTCGGCCTGCGCACCGCCGACGTGCTGGCCTGGAACGGCCTCACCTGGTCATCCCTCATCCGCCCGGGCGACGTAATCACCCTGACCCCGCAGTCACCCGCCCCCGCAGCGGCACCCGAGCCGGCCCCGGCGCCCGTTCCGGTCGCGCTCTCGCACACCGTCGCCGGCGGCGACACGCTCTCCACAATCGCGGCGCGCTTCGGCGTCTCGCTGCAGGCACTGTTCGATGCCAACGGCATGGGCTGGGGCACCGTGATCTACCCCGGGCAGGTCGTGTCGATCCCCGGTGCGGTGGCGGCAGCATCCGTCGCCCCCGCTCCCGCCCCGGCGCCCGCGCCCGTCGCGGCCCCCGCGCCCGCCGCCGCGACCCACACGATCGTCAGCGGCGACACGCTCTCGGGCATCGCGGCCGCGCACGGGGTATCGCTGCAGGCGCTGTTCGATGCCAACGGCCTCGGCGGCGGCTCGATCATCTACCCCGGGCAGCAGGTCTCGATCCCCGGCGCCGCAGAACCGGCGGCTGCGCCGACCCCGGCACCGGCGCCCGCGACTGCGGCTGTCTCGAGCGCGCTCGATGCCGAGCAGGCCGCCGGCGCCGCGCTGATCATCTCGATCGGGCGCGAGCTCGGCGTCTCGGACCGCGGCATCGCCATCGCGCTCGCGACGGCGATGGTCGAGTCCTGGATCCGCAACCTGGACTGGGGCGACCGCGACTCGCTCGGGCTGTACCAGCAGCGCCCGAGCATGGGCTGGGGCACACCCGAGCAGGTGCGGGACGCCGACCGGTCGATCCGCGTCTTCTACGGCGGGCCGGCCGACCCCAACGGCAGCACCACCCGCGGGCTGCTCGATGTCTCCGGCTGGGAGTCGATGGGATTCTCCGACGCCGCGCAGGCGGTGCAGCGCTCCGCGTTCCCGGAGCGGTACGGGCAGTGGGAGGCCGCCGCCTACGAGTGGATCGCGACGTACGGCTGATCCCTTGCTGCGGCACGCCGCCGCGCCGATGTGCGATCAAACCGTGATCCGCGGAGGGTGAGCCGCTGCCGGTGCCGGGGAGCGGCATCCGTAGACTTCTCACGTGACGACCAGCCAGCAAGCCGACCCCCTGATCGGGCGGCTCGTCGACGGTCGATACCGGGTGCGCGCACGCATCGCGCGGGGCGGCATGGCGACCGTCTATGTCGCCACCGACCTGCGGCTGGAGCGGCGGGTCGCCCTCAAGGTCATGCACGGGCACCTCAGCGATGACGCGGTGTTCCAGAGCCGGTTCATCCAGGAGGCCCGAGCGGCCGCGCGGCTCGCGGACCCGCACGTGGTCAACGTCTTCGACCAGGGTCAGGACGACGGCATCGCGTACCTGGTCATGGAGTACCTGCCGGGCATCACGCTGCGCGAGCTGCTGCGCGAGCAGAAGCGCCTCTCCGTGGCGCAGACGATCAGCATCATGGACGCGACGCTCTCGGGCCTCGCCGCCGCGCACCGCGCCGGCATCGTGCACCGCGACGTCAAACCCGAGAACATCCTGCTGGCCGAGGACGGCCGCATCAAGATCGGCGACTTCGGGCTCGCGCGAGCGACGACCGCCAACACCGCGACCGGACAGATGCTCCTGGGCACGATCGCCTACCTCGCGCCCGAGCTGGTCACCCGCGGCCAGGCCGACGCCCGCAGCGACATCTACGCCCTCGGCATCATGCTGTACGAGATGCTCGTGGGCGACCAGCCGTACAAGGGCGAGCAGCCCATGCAGATCGCCTACCGGCACGCGACCGACACGGTGCCGCGTCCGAGCGTCAAGAACCCGCAGGTTCCGGAGCAGCTCGACGAGCTCGTGCTGTGGGCGACCGAGAAGGTACCGGATGACCGCCCCCTCGACGCCGCGCAGATGCTCGAGCGCCTGCGCGAGATCGAGCGTGAGATCGGCGTGACGCCCGCGCCCGCGCGCGCGACGACGGGCGTCATCCCGATGGATGCCGTCGACTCCGGCGATCTGACCAAGGTCATGCCCGCGGGGCCCGTGCCGACGGCGGGCGTGGTCACGAACGTCGACACCGACAACGCCACGCGCCTGCGCCGGCGCGTGTCGCGTCGCCGCGCGCGCGGCGCATGGCTTGCGATCATCGTCGTGCTGCTGGCCGCTCTCGCGGGCGGCGCGGGCTGGTGGTTCGGGTCGGGACCGGGGTCGCTGGTCGGCGTGCCCGATGTGTCCGGCATGACCTTCGAACAGGCGCAGGCGGCACTGGCCGAGCAGACCCTCGTCGCCACCCAGGGCGCCGGAGAGCACAGCCGCGATGTCGCCGCGGGCCTGGCGATCCGCACCGACCCCGTCGCCGGCGCTCGCGTCGACAAGGACGCCGAGGTCGCCGTGGTGCTTTCGCTCGGTCCGCAGCCGCACCAGCTCGACCCGCTCGCGGGGCTCTCCGAAGACGCCGCGCGCCAGCTTCTGTCCTCCATCGACGTGGCCGTCGGCGAGTCCGCCACCGAGTTCGCCGACGCGGGTGCCGGCACGGTGCTCTTCGCGCTGCTCCAGCCCGCGGCGGGGGGTGACGCCGTCGACATCTCGGGCGGCGGCACGGTGCTCGAGGGCGACACGGTCGTGCTGACGGTCTCGCTCGGCGGCGTCCCCGATGTCACCGGGATGAGCGTCGGCAACGCGACCTCCACCCTGCAGGGTGTGCAGCTGCAGGTCTCCGACACGCTCGCCGAAGAGTACTCCGACGACTTCGCCGAGGGTGATGTCATCGGCATCCGCGGTCAGCCCGAGGGCCGCAACTGGCGCCCGGGTGACGTCGTCACGCTCGTGGTCTCGCTCGGTCCGCAGCCGATTCCTGTCCCGGACGTGTCAGGCCTGACCATCAGAGAGGCCCTCATCGAACTCGATGACGCGGGGTTCCGCGGAAACGTCGCGATCCCAGACACGATCGGGCTCTGGGACATATATCGCGTGCGCGGAACAGCACCCGAACCCGGCGAGGATCATATCCCCGGCACCGTAGTCGAGATCACCGACTTCGGCCTCTAGAACGTCACGGCGTCCGGCTGATCCCACCGGCTCGGCGGCCAGCATCCCGACCGGCGCGACGGTCGCGTTGTGAGCCGTCCGCCGCCCTCGCGAGTCGGCACGAAACGTCGAGCCCGACCCGCATCCCGAGCATTCTGTGCCGACTCGCGCGTCACCCGGCCCCGAGCGCCCTCTGCACGCGGCCGACGAGCGGCGCGGGATCGTCCACGTCGTCGGCGCCGACCTCGATCACGCGGTACCCGGCATCCTCGCACAGTTGGCGCCGTGTCAGATCCCGGAGCCACCGCCGGCGTGACGTGCGGTGCTCGTCGCCCTGGTACTCGAGCAGCAACCGCTCGCGTGGATAGCCGAGGTCGGCGTGCAGCATCCCCTCGCACCCAGCTCGGCAAGCTGACTCCAGGTGTGCAGCGGCGACACGACATGGATCCCGAAGCGGGCGTCGACGTCGGCCGACTCGAGCGTCTGACGTCCGCGCACCCTCGGCCGGCGCATCCGCCCGGGCCCGAAGGTCAGCACGTCGAACCACTCGTCGGACAGTGCCCGCGGCGGCAGCGGCATGCCGTGGATCCGCGCCGCCGTCACGTGACTGAACACCTGATTCGGGCTGAGCACACACTGAAGCGCCTGACATCTCTCCCAGAACCCGTCATCGCCGCGCTCCCCCACCCGCACCCCGTGAAAAGGCGCGGTGGGGTCGCGCCCCCGCAGACGACCCGGTCCGATACCGGCGGCGCGCGCCGAGGAGATGCGAAAAGGTTCCGACGCGAAGAAGCCCTTCGGCAGCGGGCGTGATGTGGCCATCCCCCGACTCTGCCCGCGTGCCCGGGACGGATCGCGGTTATCCCCAGGCCGAGATGACCGACTCGGCAGAAACGGTCGCGCATGCGTCGCTCGCACGGCAGTTCGTGCCGACTCGCGCGGGCAGCGATACGTGACGGGATGCTGGTGCGCAACATCCCGCGCAGCGCCGGCGCCCGCGCAGCGCTGGTGCCCGCGCAGCGCCGGCGCACACGCAGAGCCGGCGCCCGCGCAGGGTCAGCGCTTCTCGAGCTCCTCGGCGACGAGGAAGGCCAGCTCGAGCGACTGCATGTGGTTCAGGCGCGGGTCGCACAGCGACTCGTAGCGCGTCGCCAGGGTGGCCTCGTCGATCATCTCGGACCCACCGAGGCACTCGGTGACATCGTCGCCGGTGAGTTCGACGTGGATGCCGCCCGGGAACGTGCCGACGGAGCGGTGAGCCTCGAAGAAGCCCCGCACCTCGTCGACGACGTCGTCGAAGCGACGCGTCTTGTAGCCCGTAGGGGTCGTGATGCCGTTGCCGTGCATCGGATCGGTCACCCAGAGCGGAGTGGCACCCGAGTCGCGGACGGCCTCGAGCAGCGGCGGCAGCGCGTCGCGGATCTTGCCGGCGCCCATGCGCGTGATGAACGTCAGTCGTCCGGGCTCGCGCTCGGGGTCGAGCTTGTCGATCAGCTCGAGGGTCGTCTCGGGCGAGGTGGTGGGCCCGAGCTTGACCCCGATGGGGTTGCGGATCTTCGAGAAGTAATCGACGTGCGCGCCGTCGAGCTCGCGCGTGCGCTCGCCGATCCACACGAAGTGCGCGGAGGTGTTGTACGGCGTGCCCGTGCGCGAATCGATGCGGGTCATCGGGCGCTCGTAGTCCATGAGCAGGCCCTCGTGGCCGGTGTAGAACTCGACGCGGCGCAGTTCGTCGAAGTCCGCGCCCGCCGCCTCCATGAACTTGATGGCGCGGTCGATCTCGCCCGCCAGGCGCTCGTACTGCTGGTTGGCGGGGTTCTGCGCGAAACCCTTGTTCCAGGAGTGCACCTCGCGGAGGTCCGCGAAGCCTCCCTGCGTGAACGCGCGGATCAGATTGATCGTCGACGCGGCCGTGTGGTACCCCTTCAGCAGTCGCTGCGGGTCGGGCTGACGGGATGCCGCCGTGAAGTCGTATCCGTTGACGATGTCGCCGCGGTAGGCGGGCAGCGTGACATCTCCGCGCGTCTCGGTGTCGCTGGAGCGCGGCTTGGCGAACTGGCCGGCCATGCGCCCCATCTTCACGACGGGCATGGACGCGCCGTACGTGAGGACGACGGCCATCTGCAGCACCGTCTTGATGCGGTTGCGGATCTGCTCGGCCGTCGCGCCCGCGAACGTCTCGGCGCAGTCGCCGCCCTGGAGCAGGAACGCCCGCCCGGATGCGGCGCGCGCGAGTCGGTCGCGCAGGTTGTCGACCTCGCCGGCGAACACCAGCGGAGGCAGAGTCGAGATCTCGGCCGAGACGGCGGCGACGGCATCGGGATCGGCCCACTGCGGCTGCTGCTTGATCGGCAGATTCCGCCAGTGGTCGAGGGGGTCGAGCTGCTGAAGCATCCGCTCAGTCTAGCCGGGTCGGCTTGCCGCGAGACGAACGGGCGGCTACCCTGCCGCGGCGCGTCGGTGCGCGAGTGCCCTCACGCGGCGGCGCGCTTCGCGGTGACCAGGCGGTCCTTCACCGCCGAGGCGTAGACGTCTTCGTACTCCTGCTCGCCGAGTCGCTGGAGGGCGACCATGATCTCGTCGGTGACGGAGCGCAGCACGTAGCGATCACCCTCGAGCCCCGCGAACCGGGAGAAGTCCAGCGGCTCGCCGATCACGATGCCGATGCGACCGACCCTCGGCAGCCGGCGCCCGATCGGCATGATCTGGCCGGTGTCGACCATGACGACGGGCACGACCGGCACGCGCGCCTCGAGCGCCATGCGCGCGATGCCGACACGCCCGCGGTAGAGCTTGCCGTCGGGGCTGCGGGTGCCCTCGGGATAGATCCCGAGCAGGGCGTCACGGGCGAGGACGCCGAGACCTGTGTTCAGCGACGCCTCGCTCGCCTTTCCGCCCGAGCGGTCGATCGGAAGCTGCCCCGTGGCTTTGAAGAAGACACGCGTGGCCCACCCGCGGATTCCCTTGCCGGTGAAGTAGTCGCTCTTGGCGAGGAACGACATCGGCCTGTCGATCATCAGCGGCAGGAACACCGAGTCGATGAAGGAGAGGTGGTTGCTCGCGAGGATCGCAGCCCCCGCGGCGGGCACGTTGCCGCGACCCACGATCCACGGCCGGAAGATCGCCTTGAGGATCGGCCCGATCACGACGTACTTCATCAGCCAGTAGAACATCGGATCACATTCCCCCGGCCGCACCGCGACGCGCGAGGTCGGCGACGCCGATCACTCCCGCGTCGTTGACCATCTGAGCGATCGCGAAATCGGCCGCGGGGCGGGATCCGGCCGCGGGCAGGGCGCCGAGGTAGGCGCGGCGCATGGGCTCGAGCAGGCGCTCACCCAGCTGCGACACTCCCCCGCCGATGACGAAGCGCTCAGGATCGAGGATCGCCGAGAAACTTCCGCACGCCTCGCCGACGGCGACCGCGACCCGCTCGAGCGCGGCCAGCGCGCCGGGGTCGTCGCCGAGCACGAGCCGCGAGATCGCCGGACCGGTGAGCTTGCCCTTCTCGGCTCGGGCCGCGGCCAGGGCCGCACCGCGGCCTGTCGGCTCGGCATCCGCGATCTCGCCCGCGATACGAGCCAGGGCGCGCCCCGACCCGTACGGCTCGAGGCACCCGTGCTGGCCGCATCCGCACTGGATGCCGCCGGGAACCGTGCGCATGTGTCCGAGCTCCGCCCCCACGCCGTGCCCGCCGCGATACAGCTCGCCGTTCGTGACGATCGCACCGCCGACACCCGTGCCGAGGGTCAGCATGATGACATCGCGCAGGCCTTCGCCGGCGCCGAAACGGTACTCGGCCCAGCCCGCGGCGTTGGCGTCGTTCTCGATGACGATCGCGATGCCGGACAGCGCCTCGAGGCGCTCGCGGAGGGGTTCGTGTCGCCACGCGATGTTGGGCGCGAAGTACACCGTCGAGCGATCACGGTCGATGAATCCGGCGGCCGCCACGCCCGCGACAGCGACATCCTCCCCGTCTGCGAGGTGCGCGATCATCTGCGCGACGGCCGACTCGATCGCCCCCACGGTGAGCGGGGTGTCGACGCGGAGAGCTCGGACGATGGAGCCCGAGTCGTCGACCAGGCCGCCCGCGATCTTGGTCCCGCCGATGTCGATGCCTACCGAGAGCACAGCCACTTCCCTCCACGGCCGCGCGCGGGCCATCGTGAAGTCTAGTCGGGCGGCGCGCCTGCGGCCGGGTCGGCGATCGGGTGGGACTGAGTACCACCGGAGGGTAGACTTGCGTCCCGAAGCTGCAACACCGCCCGGTATCGAAGGAGCTGCCGATCATGAGTGCCGTCCAGTTCGAAGTGCCCGCCATCGTGCCCGCCGACCCGAACGCCAACATCACCGATCTTCTCGAGGATCGTGTGCGCGCGACGCCCGACCGCCCCCTGTTCGCCGTCCCCGACGGAGCAGGCTGGCGTGACATCACGAGCGCCGAGTTCCATCGTCAGGTGATCGCCCTCGCCAAGGGTTTCTCCGCCGCGGGGATCGAGCCGGGCGACAAAGTGGGGTTCCTCGCGCGCACCACCTACGAGTGGTCGCTCGTCGACTTCGCCCTCTTCTACGCGGGTGCCGTCATGGTTCCGGTGTACGAGACGAGCTCGCCCAGCCAGATCCAGTGGATCCTGCAGGACTCGGGTGCGATCGCGTGCATCGTCGAGTCCCCCGAGCACGCTGCCCGCCTCGACGAGGTGCGCGGTGACCTGCCGCTCATCCGCGACGTGTGGCAGCTGCAGCTCGACGCGATCGCCAAGCTCACCGAGCAGGGCCGCGCCGTTGCGGACGGCGAGATCGAACGCCGGCGCGGCATCGCGAAGGGCGCCGACATCGCGACGCTGATCTACACGTCGGGCTCGACCGGCCGACCCAAGGGCTGCGTGCTCACGCACAGCAACTTCGTCGAGCTGTGCCGCAACTCCGCCAAGGCGCTCAGCGAGGTCGTGCAGGTGCCCGGAGCATCGACGCTCCTCTTCATCACCACCGCCCACGTCTTCGCGCGCTTCATCTCGATCCTCAACATCCACGCCGGCGTCAAGACGGGCCACCAGCCCGACACGAAGCAGCTGCTGCCCGCGCTGGGCAGCTTCAAGCCGACCTATCTGCTGGCCGTGCCCCGCGTGTTCGAGAAGGTCTACAACTCCGCCGAGCAGAAGGCCGAGGCGGGCGGCAAGGGCAAGATCTTCCGCGCGGCCGCGCACGCGGCGATCGAGCACTCGATGCTGGAGCAGGAGGGCAAGAAGGTCCCCCTGGGCCTGAAGCTCAAGTTCCGCCTGTTCGACAAGCTCGTGTACAGCAAGCTGCGCGCCGCGATGGGCGGCAACGTCGTGTACGCGGTTTCGGGCTCGGCCCCGCTGGGCCCGCGTCTGGGCCACTTCTTCCACAGCCTCGGCGTCGTGATCCTCGAGGGCTACGGTCTCACCGAGACGACGGCGCCGGCCTCGGTCAACCTCGCCACCAAGTCCAAGATCGGCACCGTCGGCCCCGCGCTCCCGGGCGTCGGTATCCGTCTCGCCGAGGACGGCGAGGTCGAGGTGCGCGGGATCAACGTGTTCAAGGAGTACTGGCGCAACCCCGAGGCCACGGCCGCGGCGTTCGACGACGGCTGGTTCAAGACGGGGGATGTCGGGTCGTTCGACACCGAGGGCTTCCTCACCATCACGGGCCGCAAGAAGGAGATCATCGTCACCGCAGGCGGCAAGAACGTCTCGCCCGCGGCGCTCGAGGACCCCATTCGCGCCAACCCGATCGTCGGTCAGGTCGTCGTGGTCGGCGATCAGAAGCCGTTCATCTCGGCGCTGATCACCCTCGACTCCGAGATGCTGCCCACGTGGCTGGCCAACAACAATCTGCCGGGCGACATGCCCCTGGCGGATGCTGCCACCAACCCCGCGGTGCGCGCCGAGGTGCAGCGCGCCATCGACGAGGCGAACTCGCACGTGTCGCGCGCCGAGTCGATCCGCAAGTTCACGATCCTCGGGTCGGAGTGGACCGAAGCGAGCGGCCACCTGACGCCGAAGATGTCGATCAAGCGCAATGTGATCCTCGAGGACTTCGCCCCCGAGATCACCGAGCTCTACAGCGAGCCCGTCAACACGACGAACGTCTCGATCCCGTAGCCGTCAGAACCAGCTCGACTCGCGCACCTCGCGCATCGCCAGACGGCGCCGCTCCGGCGTCAGACGCTCGAGGTACAGCATCCCGTCGAGGTGGTCGCACTCGTGCTGCAGGGCCTGCGCAAGCAGCCCCTCCCCCTCGAGGACGACCACCTCGCCGTCGAGGTCGATGCCCTCGACCCGCGCCCACGGGTGGCGCAGAGCAGGATGCCAGAGGCCGGGCACCGAGAGGCAGCCCTCGTCGACGGGCTCGGCCTCCCCGCGGACCTCGACGACCCGGGGGTTGAGCACATAGCCGATGTCGCCGTCGATGTTGTAGCTGAACGCGCGCAGCCCGACGCCGATCTGCGGCGCGGCGACGCCCGCGCGCCCGGGCAGGGCGACGGTGTCGATCAGGTCGGCGACGAGGGCGCGCACGGCGTCGTCGATCTCGACGATCTCGGCGCTCGGCGCCTTGAGCACCGGGTCGCCGAAGAGGCGGATGTCGCGCACGGCCATGCGATCACGCCACCTGTGCTGGGGCCCGCAGCCCGTCGACGACACGCACCGCCAGCTCACGCGCCGCGGCGCGCGTGGCGGGGTGCAGGTCGCGGAAGACGATGGGTCCGCCGGTGGCGATCTGCGAGTCGTAAGGCACGCGCACGACATCGCGGACGCGGGAGCGGAAATGCGCCTCGACCTCGTCCTGGCGCACGAGCGATGCCCCGGGCGACGCTGTGTTGAGCACGACGATCGCCTCACGCACCTGCGCCTCGTGGCCGTTCGATTCGAGCCAGGTCAGCGTCTCGGAGGCCAGGCGGGCCTCGTCGATGCTCATGCCGGCGACGACGATCAGCTGATCGGAGAGGTCGAGGGTGGCGCCCATGACCGAGTGCACGATGCCCGTGCCCGTGTCTGTCAGCACGATCGAGTAGTAGTGCGCCGCGACCTCGGCGACGGTGCGGTACTCCGCGTCACTGAAGGCCTCGGACACGTGCGGGTCGGTGTCGGAGGCGAGCACGTCCAGGCGGGTCTCGTCGCGGGCGACGATCGCCGACACGTCGTTGTACCCGCGCAGTCCGCCGCTGGCGCGCACCATGTCGCGCACGGTCTTGGTGCTGCGTCGCGAGATGCGCTCCGCGAGCGTGCCGCGGTCGGGGTTGGCGTCGACGGCGATGATGCGGTCATCGCGCGCGTCGGCGAGGGCCATGCCGAGCAGCGTCGTGATCGTCGTCTTGCCGACGCCGCCCTTGCGCGAGAGCACCGCGACGAATCGCGCACCCCCACCGGGCAGCGAAGCCGAGATGCGGCGGTCGAGATCCTTGCGAGCTCGAGCGCGCTTGGAGTCCCCGAGGTTCACGCGGCCGCCCGTGAGGCTGTAGAGCAGATGCTGCCAGGCGCCTTCGGGCTCCGGGCGCACGACGTGGCTGGGGTCGAGCAGCCTGTCGGTGGTGAGCAGGTCGGCCGTCTCGCGGACCGAGCCCTCGCTGAGCTCGCCGATGCGCCGCGAGGTCAGCACGGGTGTCTCGTCGGTGGGCGTGCGGCCGACGTCGCGGGCCGCAGCCCGTGTGGCGATGGTCGAACCGGCGGCAGCAGAAACAGCGGATGCTGCGGCAGGCACCGGCGTCTGCTCGGTCGGATCCGGCATGGTGTGCTCCTCCTCCGCGCTGTCGGAGTGCTCGTCGTCGAGACTCTCCGGCATCGTATCGTCGTGCGCCGCGGCGCGGGGGGAAGCCCGTTCGACGGTGGTGGCCTCATCGACCTCGGCGATCTCCTCCGCGTACTCCGGTGCGGCGTCGTCCCCGTGCGCGGGGTCGTCCTCGACGTACTCGGGCGGGGCGCTCGACGCCCGCTCCATCTCGGCCTCTTCGATGATCGCGTCCTCGACGAGGGCATCCTCGTCCGCGACGTCGCTCGCGGGCGCCTCGTCGAGCACGACCTCGGCCGTGACGGGGGCAGTCTCATCCTGCGCCTCGACCTCGACCTCGGACTCGGCGGAGTGCTCGTCCCCCGAGGGCGCGGGAGCCAGCAGCTCGTCGAACACGCGGATGTCCTCGTCGATCACATCGTCGTCGTCCTCGTCGGCGTCGACCGGCATGTCGATGCTCACGTGGGCGGTCGCAAGGCCCAGGATGCCGATGCTCGAGGTCTCGACGCCCGGCTGATCCTGCAGCATCCCCACCCTCTGCACATCGTCGATCGCGTCGTCGTCGCGGTCGCCGGCGGCGTGCGGGTCGTTGCCGTGCGGGCTCACAGGTACTCCGGATCGTGCAGCAGAAGGGCGTTCGGGTTCGCCACAGACTAATGCGCGGGACGGATGACGACCAAAAGGTCCCCCGCCTCGACCTGCTGCGTACCGCCGATCGCGAGCCGTTCGACCACCCCGTCGACGGGAGCGGTGATGCCCGCCTCCATCTTCATCGCCTCGATCGACGCGACCGCCTGGCCCGCCGCCACGGTGTCACCCACGGTGCATTTGAGGGTCACGACGCCCGAGAAGGGCGCCGCCACCTGGCCCGGGCGCGACGTGTCGGCCTTCTCGGCTTGGCGGGTCTCGACGACGATGCTGCGATCACGCACGAACACGGGCCGCAGCTGGCCGTTGAGCGTGGTCATGACGGTGCGCATGCCCTTGGCATCCGGCTCGCCGATGGCCTCGAGTCCGACGTAGAGACGTACGCCCCGCTCGATCTCGACGACGTGCTCGTCACCCGCGACCAGGCCGTAGAGGTAGTCGGCGGTGTCGAGCAGCGAGACGTCGCCGAACACCTCGCGCACCTGCGCGAACTGCCGCGTCGGCGCCGGGAACAGCAGGCGGTTCAGCGCATCGCGGCGCTCGCCCGAGGTGCCCTGCAACGCGGCGCGGTCGGCATCCGCCACGGGGGCGACCCCGATCTTGACGTCGCGGCCCGCGAGCACCGACGTGCGGAAGGGCTCGGGCCAGCCGCCGGGCAGGTCGCCCAGTTCACCGGCCATGAAGCCCACGACCGAGTCGGGGATGTCGTAGTTCTGCGGATTCGCGGCGAACTCGGCGGGGTCGGCCTTGACCGCCGCCAGGTGCAGGGCCAGGTCGCCGACCACCTTGGAGGACGGCGTCACCTTGGGGATGCGGCCGAGGATGTCGTTCGCGGCCGCATACATGTCCTCGATCAGCTCGAAGTCGTCGGCGAGTCCGAGCGCGATGGCCTGCTGGCGCAGGTTCGAGAGCTGCCCGCCCGGGATCTCGTGCCGGTACACACGGCCGGTCGGCCCCGGAAGCCCCGACTCGAACGGCCGGTACATGCCGCGCACGGCCTCCCAGTACGGCTCGAGGTCGGCGACCGCCGCGAGATCGAGGCCGGTGTCGCGCTCGGTGTGGGCGAGCGCGGCGACGAGGGCCGACAGGGAGGGCTGGCTCGTCGTGCCCGCGAGGGGGGCGGATGCCGCATCGACAGCATCCGCGCCCGCCGCACTCGCCGCGAGCAGCGTCGCCAGCTGACCGCCGGCCGTGTCGTGGGTGTGGACATGCACCGGCACGTCGAAGCGGGCGCGGAACGCCTCGACGAGACGCCCGGCCGCGGCGGGCCGCAGCAGTCCCGCCATGTCCTTGATCGCGAGGATGTGCGCACCCGCGCCGACGATCTGATCGGCCAGGCGCAGGTAGTAGTCGAGGGTGTAGAGATCCTCGGCCGGGTTGAGCAGGTCTCCGGTGTAGCAGACCGCGACCTCGGCGATGGTCGTGCCGGTCTCGAGCACGGCATCGATCGCGGGACGCATCTGGGCGACGTCGTTGAGGGCGTCGAAGATGCGGAAGATGTCGACACCCGACGCGGCAGCCTCGTGCACGAACGCATCGGTGACCTCGGTCGGGTAGGGCGTGTACCCCACCGTGTTGCGCCCGCGCAGCAGCATCTGGATCGGGATGTTCGGCATCGCCTGGCGCAGCTTCTCGAGGCGCTCCCAGGGGTCCTCGCCGAGGAAGCGCAGCGCGACGTCGTACGTCGCCCCGCCCCAGGCCTCGACCGAGAGCAGCTGAGGGGTCAGGCGCGCGACGTACGGCGCCGCGGCGACGAGGTCGCGGGTGCGCACGCGCGTCGCCAGCAGCGACTGGTGCGCGTCGCGGAAGGTCGTCTCGGTGACCGCCAGCGCGGTCTGCTCGCGCAGCGCCCGCGCGAACCCGGCCGGGCCGAGCTCGAGGAGACGCTGCCGGGCTCCTGCGGGCGGCGCAGACTGCAGGTCGATCGCCGGAAGCTTGACCGCCGGGTCGATCGAGAGCGGGTTCTCACCGTTCGGCTTGTTGACGGTGACGTCGACGAGCCAGTTCAGGATCTTCGTGCCGCGGTCCTTGGACTCGCGTCCCTCCAGCAGACCGGGTCGCTCGTCGATGAAAGAGGTCGCGACGTCGCCCGCGACGAAGGCGGGGTCATCGAGCACGGCCTGAAGGAACCGGATGTTGGTCGACACACCCCGGATGCGGAACTCGGCCAGCGCGCGTCGGGCGCGCGAGACGGCGGCGGGAAAATCACGGCCGCGGCACGTGAGCTTGGCCAGCATCGAGTCGAAGTGCGGGCTCACCTGCGACCCCGCGGCGGTCGTACCGCCGTCGAGACGGATGCCCGCCCCGCCCGGCGAGCGGTAGGTCGTGATCTTTCCCGTGTCGGGCCGGAACCCCTGCGTGGGATCCTCCGTCGTGATGCGGCACTGCAGCGCCGCGCCGCGCAGGCGGATGCGCTCCTGCGCGAGACCGAGTTCGTCGAGGGTCTGCCCCGCGGCGATGCGCATCTGCGACTGCACGAGGTCGACATCCGTCACCTCTTCGGTGACCGTGTGCTCGACCTGGATGCGCGGGTTCATCTCGATGAAGACGTGCTGGCCGGCCCGCTCCCCCGCGGTGTCGACGAGGAACTCGACGGTGCCCGCGTTCTCGTAGCCGATCGAGCGGGCGAATGCGATCGCGTCGCGGTGCAGACGTTCACGCAGCGTGTCGTCGAGATTGGGCGCGGGGGCGATCTCGATGACCTTCTGGTGCCGGCGCTGCACGGAGCAGTCCCGTTCGAACAGGTGCACCGTGTGACCGGTGCCGTCGGCGAGGACCTGCACCTCGATGTGCCGGGGGCGCACGACCGCCTGCTCGAGGAACATGCGCGGATCGCCGAACGCGCTGTCGGCCTCGCGCATCGCCTCGGCGAGGGCGGGAGCGAGCTCCTCTTTGGTCTCGACGCGGCGCATGCCGCGCCCGCCGCCGCCGGCAACGGCCTTGGCGAAGATCGGAAAGCCGATGCCCTCGGCCTGCGCGACGAGGTGGTCGATGTCGTCGCTCGCCTCGGTGGAGGCGAGCACCGGAACGCCGGCGGCGATCGCGTGCTGCTTGGCGGTGACCTTGTTGCCCGCCATCTCGAGCACGCGGGCCGGGGGCCCGATGAACGTGATGCCGTTCTCGGCCGCGCGTGCGGCGAGATCGGGGTTCTCCGACAGGAAGCCGTACCCGGGGTAGATCGCGTCGGCGCCGCACTCGCGGGCGACGCGGATGATCTCGTCGACGTCGAGATAGGCGCGCACCGGGTGCCCGCGTTCGCCGATCTGATAGGCCTCGTCGGCCTTCAGGCGGTGCAGCGAGTTGCGATCCTCGTACGGGTAGACCGCGACGGTGCGCGCCCCCACCTCGTACGCCGCACGGAATGCTCGGATGGCGATCTCGCCTCGGTTCGCGACCAGGATCTTGCGGAACATGAGACCTCACAGCGGCGGAGCGACGGGGCAAAGTGTGATCACAGCCTAGGGGACGGTAACGTAGAGCCTCGTGCACGTACTCAGCGTCAGTTCACTCAAGGGTGGGGTCGGCAAGACGACCGTGACACTGGGGCTGGCTTCGGCCGCGTTCGCCCGCGGTGTGCGGACGCTCGTGGTCGATCTCGACCCGCAGTCCGACGTATCCACCGGCATGGACATCCAGGTCGCGGGACGGCTGAACATCGCCGACGTCCTCGCCAATCCGAAGGAGAAGGTCGTCCGTCAGGCGATCACCTCCAGCGGGTGGGCGAAGGTGCATCCCGGAACGATCGACGTGCTGATCGGCAGTCCGTCGGCGATCAACTTCGACGGCCCGCACCCCTCGGTGCGCGATGTGTGGAAGCTCGAGGAGGCGCTCGCGACGATCGAGGCCGACTACGACCTCGTCCTCGTCGACTGCGCTCCCTCGCTCAATGCCCTGACCCGCACCGCCTGGGCGGCCTCCGACCGCGTCATCGTCGTGACCGAGCCCGGGCTCTTCTCCGTCGCCGCCGCCGACCGTGCGCTGCGGGCGATCGAGGAGATCCGCCGCGGGCTCTCCCCCCGCCTCCAACCGCTCGGCATCGTCGTCAACCGCGTACGCCCGCAGTCCATCGAGCACCAGTTCCGCATCAAGGAGCTGCGCGACATGTTCGGGCCGCTCGTGCTCTCGCCCCAGCTGCCGGAGCGCACGTCTCTGCAGCAGGCACAGGGCGCGGCCAAGCCGCTGCACATCTGGCCCGGCGACTCCGCGCAGGAGCTCGCCGCCGACTTCGACGCGCTGCTCGACCGCGTCATGCGCACGGGCCGGATCCCCGTGCCGGGTGAGGTGCGCGCGTAGTCACGCGCCCTGAGCCTGTCACGCGCCCTGAGCCTGTCGAAGGGCGACCCCTGGTGTGAGGTCAGGCCGAGCGCGCGGCGCGACGAGCCGCGAGCTCGTCCATCGCGTCGGGAACCTGCGGGTCGAACTCGACGAGCGTCGACTCGACCTCGCGCAGCACCTTGCCGACGGCGATGCCGAACACGCCCTGTCCGCGGCTGACGAGGTCGATGACCTCGTCGTTCGAGGTGCAGAGGTAGACGGACGCACCGTCGCTCATGAGGGTCGTCCCGGCGAGATCGCGGATTCCTGCGGCACGCAGCTGATCGACGGCGGTGCGGATCTGCTGCAGCGAGATCCCGGTGTCGAGCAGACGCTTGACGAGCTTGAGCACCAGGATGTCGCGGAACCCGTAGAGACGCTGCGAACCCGAGCCGCTGGCGCCGCGCACCGTGGGCTGGACGAGCTCGGTACGCGCCCAGTAGTCGAGCTGCCGGTAGGTGATGCCGGCGGCACGGGCGGCGACCGCTCCGCGATAGCCGACCTCGTCATCCATGGCGGGAAGGCCGTCGGTGAAGAGCAGGTCTTCGACGAAGCTTGGTTCGTCGGCGAGTCCACCAGGGTTCATCGCGTCCTCCTCGCCTCGTTCGATCGCGCCTGCTCTAACGCTAGGTCACCGCCGGGCACCCGGCAACGACATCCGCCGCGACACGCCGACGGCAGCTCGCGCGCGGCGACCCTCACGGGAGCAGCCGCGACAGCGCCGCCCGCACGAAGACCGCGCGCACCTCGTCGAGCCGGCGGGCAAGCTCGGGGCCCACCTCGCTCGCCCGTGCCCGCGACGATGCGTCGGTGCGGTGCAGCAGCGGCGCCAACGC
>NZ_QFPF01000118.1 GCF_003248605.1 Microbacterium sp. | reverse complement strand
GCGGCGCTCACCCAGCCCGACCGCATCCACTGGGTCGACGGGTCCGCGGCCGAGAACGACGCCCTCCTGCGTCAGATGGTCGCCGACGGCACCCTGATCAAGCTCAACCCCGAGTGGCGTCCCGGCTCGTACCTGGCGCGCTCGCACCCGAGCGATGTGGCTCGCACCGAGGGCCGCACCTACATCGCCTCCGAGCGCGAGGAGGACGCCGGACCCACCAACAACTGGGCCGACCCCGCGCAGATGCACGCGACGATGACCGAGATCTTCGCCGGCAGCATGCGAGGGCGCACGATGTACGTCGTGCCGTTCTCGATGGGGGCCGTCGGCGGACCCCTCTCGCACATCGGCGTGCAGGTGACCGACAGCCCCTACGCGGTGGCGTCGATCGGCATCATGACGCGCGTCGGCGCCGACGTCACGCGTCAGATCGCGGAGGGCAAGCCGTGGGTCAAGACCGTGCACTCGGTCGGCGCGCCGCTCGCGCCCGGCGAGAAGAGCGAGGCGTGGCCCTGCAACGAGGAGAAGTACATCGTGCACTTCCCCGACACGCTCGAGGTCTGGTCGTACGGATCGGGCTACGGCGGCAACGCGATCCTCGCCAAGAAGTGCTTCGCCCTCCGCATCGCCTCCGTCATCGGTCGCGACGAGGGCTGGCTCGCCGAGCACATGCTCCTCATCCGCGTCATCGACCCGCAGGGGCGCAAATACCACATCGCGGCGGCGTTCCCGTCGGCCTGCGGCAAGACGAACCTCGCGATGCTGCGCCCGACGATCCCCGGCTGGCGCGTCGAGACGCTCGGCGACGATATCGCCTGGCTGCGCCCCGGCGAGGACGGGCGCCTGTGGGCGATCAACCCCGAGGCCGGATTCTTCGGCGTCGCTCCGGGCACGGGGGAGTCGACCAACGTCACCGCGGTCGAGACCCTGTGGGGCAACACGATCTTCACCAACGTCGCCCTGCGTCCCGACGGCGACGTGTGGTGGGAGGGCCTGACCGACGAGCCGCCGGCACACCTGACCGACTGGGAGGGCAACCCGTGGACGCCCGACTCCGGCCGCCCCGCCGCGCACCCCAACTCGCGCTTCACGGTCAGCGCCGGGCAGTGCCCGCAGATCGCCTCCGATTGGGAGGCCGCCGAGGGGGTGCCGTTGGATGCCATCCTCTTCGGCGGGCGCCGCGCGACGAACGTGCCGCTCGTCGTCGAAGCCACCGACTGGACCCACGGCGTCTTCATGGGCTCCAACATCTCGTCCGAGCGCACGGCGGCGGCCGAGGGCACGGTCGGCGAGCTGCGGCGCGATCCGTTCGCGATGCTGCCCTTCTGCGGCTACAACATGGCCGACTACTTCGGGCACTGGCTGAAGGTCGGCCAGAAGCTGCGCTTCGACCGCGCGCCGCGCATCTTCCAGGTCAACTGGTTCCGGCGCGGCGATGACGGCCGGTTCCTGTGGCCCGGCTTCGGCGACAACGCCCGCGTCATCGAGTGGGTCGTGCGTCGCCTGCACGGCGAGGTCGGCGCGGTGGAGAGCCCGATCGGGCGCCTTCCGCACACCTCCGACCTCAACCTCGACGGCATCGATGTGCCCGAGGCCGACCTGCAGGAGCTCTTCGCGATCGACCCCCAGACCTGGGGTGTCGAGGCCGACCTTACCGAGGAGTTCTACGGCACCTTCGGCGGCCGCGTGCCCCCGGCTCTGCAGGCCGAGCTCTCCGCACTGCGGTACCGGCTCAAGCAGGCCGCGAGCTCCTGACCCGCGGGCTCACACCAGCAGCTGGTGGCGTGCGAGGTCGCGGTACAGCGGCGTCGACTCCACCAGCTCGGAGTGCGTGCCCGCGCCGACGACCCGGCCGTGCTCGAGCACGACGATGAGGTCGCTGTCGACCACTGTCGACAGGCGGTGCGCGATCACCAGCAGGGTGCGCCCGGCGGCGACGGCATCGATCGCGTCGCGCATGCGCTGTTCGTTGACGCCGTCGAGCGATGACGTGGACTCATCCAGCAGCAGGATCGGCGGGGCCGCCAGCAGTGCGCGCGCGATCGCGAGCCGCTGACGCTCGCCGCCCGAGAGCATGACGCCGTCCTCGCCGACGGGTGCGTCGATGCCGAGCGGGCTGCGCTCGAGCACTTCGCCGAGGTTGACCTCGCGCAGCACGCGCTCGCAGTCCGCGTCATCGGCGTCGGGTGAGGCCAGACGCAGATTGTCGGCGATCGTGCCCGCCAGTGTCGGCGCATCCTGCTCGACGTACCCGAATCGCGCGCGCAGATCGGTCCGTGCGATGTCGCGCACATCCACCCCGTCGAGCAGGATCGTGCCGGCGGTGGGATCGTAGAAGCGCTCGATGAGCGAGAGGATCGTGCTCTTGCCGGCACCGCTCGGTCCCACGAGGGCGACGCGCGCACCGCGGGGCACATCGAAGGACACCCCGCGCAGCACCTCGCGATCGACGGGTTCGACCTCCGCCACCGCGGCCTCGGCGGCGGGTCGCTCGACGTGGGCCTGCTCCAGCACGGCGCGCGCCTCGGCCGCGGCCTTCTCTCGGGCCTCGACCACCGCCTCGGGGTAGCGGAACCTCACGTCGCGGAACACGATCGCCGGGACGGGCGCGGATGCTGTGGCCACAGCATCCGTCTCCGGCTTCTGCCGCGGGGCGCCGTCCTCGGCGTCCTCGGTGGGCAGGTCGAGCACCTCCTGGATGCGGCCGAGGGCCCCGAGCGCCTGGTTGACGCTCGTGATCGCGCCGAACGTGGACGCGAGGGGCGCGATGAGTAGGAAGAGGAACATGACGAAGGTGACGAGCTGGGCGATCGTGATCGCCCCCGCCGCGACGCGGAAGCCGCCGACGCCGAGCACGACGAGCAGAGAGAGCTGCATCGCGATGCCCGCGATCGGCACGACGAGCGCCGAGACGCGGGCGATGCGCACGCCCACCCCGTACGCCTCGGTGGCCATGGCGGTCACCGAGGCGATCTCGCGGTCGGTGGCACCGGCGGCGCGCACGGTGCGGATCGAGCCGACGGCGCGCTCGACGCCGGAGGCCAGCTCGCCGACTTTGGTCTGCTGCTCGGTCGACGCCGTGCGGATGCGTCCGCTGAGCAGGGTGACGACGACCACCGAGCCGCCGATGACGAGCACGATCAGCCCCAGCAGCAGGGGGTCGATCAGGAGCATCGCGATGAGCGCGCCGACGAGGATCAGCGCGTTTCCGACGGCGTCGGCGAGTCCCTGCGTGAGCACGGCGTACAGCAGAGTCGTGTCGGTACCCACGCGCGAGACGAGGTCGCCCGTGCGCCGTGCGTCGAACTCGCTGATCGGCAGGTGCAGGATGCGGGCGATGAGTCTGCGTCGGCTGGAGTACACCACGGCCGTGCCGGTGCGCTGGAGGAGGTAGTGCTGATAGCCCGAGATGATCGAGGACACGACGACGAAGCCGATCAGCAGCCAGATGAGCGCGCCGAGCGACTGGCCCACCTGCACGCGGGTGATGACCTGGCCCACCAGCAGCGGCTGCACGAGGGTCGCACCCGCGCCGAGGACGCTCAGGATCGCCACGACCACGAGTACCCTCTTGTGCTCGAGGAGGAAGGGCAGCAGCTGGCGGAACGTCGCGCGCGGGCCCTCGGGCGGGCGGCGGCGGCCGCGGCGGCGAGGGGTGGCGGATTCGGGTGCGGGCATGCTCATGGGGTTCCTGATCCTGGGGCGCGGTCGCCCCACCTTCGACCGTACTTGCCCGAGACGCGTCGCGGGTGCGGGGGTGACGTCGGATTGGCGTGAAAGTCGGCGCCAATATCGTCGTCTGCGGTACTGTCTGTGCATCACGCGGTGCCGCCGCCGACGCCGCGAGCAACAGGAGGTATCCGTGGTTTCCGCATCGCCCCTCGCCGACGCCGACCTCGCGGCGCGTCCCGATCTGACAGCGCTCATCCGCGACGCCATTCTCGGCGGCGAATTCGCGCCGCACCAGAGGCTCATCGAGGCCGACATCAGCGACAGGTTCGGTGCGACGCGGGCGGCGGTGCGCACGGCGCTGCTGAACCTCGCCGGCGAGGGTCTCGTCGAGCGGCTGCCCAACAAGGGTGCCCGCGTGCGTGCGATCAGCGTCGACGAGGCGGTCGAGATCGTCGAGGTGCGCGTCGGACTCGAATCCCTCTGCGCGCGCAAGGCCGCCGAGAACCTGACCTCGGACGACGCCGAAGAGCTGCGGATGCTGCGCGACGACATCCGTCGTGCCGTCGATGCCGGCAACCTCGTGGAGTACTCGCGGCTCAACCAGGAGATGGACCGGATGCTGCGCGAGATGAGCGCGCACGAGACGGCGACACAACTGCTCGAGCGGATGCGCGCCCAGTCGGCGCGGCATCAGTTCCGGCTGGCGTTTCACCCGGGCCGTGCGGCGCAGTCCGCACCCGAGCACATTGCGATCATCGACGCGGTGCTCGCGCGGGATGCCGACGCGGCGGAGGAGGCGACACGTGCGCACCTGCAGGGAATCGTCGACGTCCTGCGCGCGATGGACTGACGCGACAGGGCCCGGCCGGAACGGATCCGACCGGGCCCTGTCGCGTGCTCGCGGCTACCCGAACGTCTCGGCGTTCGCGAAGCCCGTGCCGTTGTACTTCTGCACGACGACCGTCGAAACGGCGGGCTGACCATCGACCGTCGTGTCGACGTAGGTGCCCTCGAGCATGAGCGGCGCCTGGAAGTCCGAGATGCTGCGCAGCGACTCGAGGAAGTTCTCGCGCGTCGGCTCGGTCATGCCCTGGAACGCCTGCTCGAGCGTCGCGCCGACCATGTAGCTCCACATGCAGTGCGGGAACGCCGGCATGTCGGGGTAGTCGGCGTACTCCGCGAGGTTGGACAGGAAGGTCTGGACATCCTCGTCCTCGGCGAACGCGGGAGATGCCGGCGCCTTGGCGAAGGACACCGAGTACACGCCCGGGAACGCCGTCGCGTTGCCCGGCTGCAGGATCGCGACGGGGCTCGAGGTGTTCGAAGGCAGGAACCAGCTGGGCAGCCAGCCGATCTCCTGTGTCTTGAGCAGCGACGAGATCACGAGCGGGGTGATCGACATGGCGTTGAAGAACACGTCGGCGTCGGTCGCGGCGAGCTCGGTCAGCTGAGCGTCGACCGAGGTGTCGGTGGCCTCGTAGGTGAGCTCGCCGACGATCTCGATGTTGTCCACGCCCTCGATGGCCTCCTTGAAGCCCTCGACGTACCCCTCGCCGTAGTCGTCGTTCTGCGACAGGATCGCGACCGTGAGCTCTTCACTCGAGGACGCGAGCAGCTCGCCGAACGCGGCGCCCTCGTTCTGGTAGATCGGCACGAAGCCGAGCTGCCAGGGGCTCTCCTCGGTGTTGCTGAAGAGCGGGTCGCCGGTCATGATCAGCACCTGCGGCACCTCTTCGTCGATCGCGGCGTCGCGGAAGGCGCGGTTGGTGGGCGTGCCGAGTCCCGCGGTGACCGCGAACACGTCATCCGACACCATCTGCTGGAAGTTGGCGAGGGACTGCTGCGGGTCGTAGGCGTCGTCGTAGGCCTCGATCTCGACCGTGCGGGTCACGCCGTCGCCGAATTCGACGCCGCCGGCGGCGTTGACCGCGCCGAAGTACGCCGTGACTCCCGCGACCGTGCAGGTGCCGGGTCCGGCCGTCGCCCCCGAGAGGGGCGTCGTGATGCCGAGCGTGATCGAGGTATCGGTGATGCCCGGGCTCGCGGCGGTTTCGCCGTCGTCGCCACCGCTGTCGCCGCCGTCTCGCGCGCAGCCCGACACGGCGAGGGCGAGGATGCCCGTCATGGCGACGATGCCGACGATGCCTCCCCTTCTCCTTCGAATGTTCATGCGTTGCCTTGCCTCTCTGTGTGTTGTGGATGCTCCACGGCGTCGTCCTGCGAGGGATCCCGTGGTGGTGGGCTCGACGAGTGCGATCGGTCGCCGCGCGCGCGGGTGACCAGGCGCCGCACGACCCGCGGAAGGCTGACCAGACCGCCGGGCAGCAGGAAGAGCACGACGAGCAGGATCGCGCCCTGGATGACGGCGGTCAGGTTGGCGTCGATGACGTTCGTGATCTGCGGCACGAAGACGTAGTAGGCGCCGCCGATGAGCGAACCGACGATGCTCCCCGCTCCGCCGATCACCATCGCCGCGAGCAGCTCGATCGAGTGGTGGAAGGCGAGGGTCTCGGGCGAGGTGTACTGGACGGCGACGAGGTAGAGGAATCCGCTGACCCCGCCGAACATGGAGGCGATCGTGAAGGCCATGACCTTGTACCGGTAGGGGGAGATCCCCATCGAGGAGGCGACCGCCTCGTTGTCGCGCACGATCGCCAGGGCGCGTCCGAACTTGCCGCGCACCAGATTGCGCGCCAGAACGAAGGCGGCGGCGGCGATGACGAGCACGATGTAGAACTGCCACTGGTCGTCGTCGAGGCCGGTCCACTCGGGCGCGCCGGAGAACCGGGCCGAGACACCCTGTGACCCGCCCGTGAAGTAGGACAGACGTTTGGCCAGCGGCACGCCGACGATGGGCAGTGCGATCGTGACCATCGCGACCGCGAGGCCTCCGAGGCGCGCCGCGGCGAGGGCGACGAGAAGGCCCGCAATGCCGGGTATGAGGATCGCGAGGACGAAGACGAGGACGATGTTCCAGTCATTCGTCACCCCGTAGGCCGTGACATAGGCGCCCAGGCCCAGGAAGAAGATCTGGCCGAGTGAGACGACGCCCGTGTAGCCCATGACGATGTTCAGGCCCAGCACCGCGACGGCGAAGACGCCTACGCGCACGAGGGTCTGATTGGCGAAGACGGGCAGCATCAGCGGTGCGGCGACGAGCAGCACGGCGACGAGGAGCACCAGGGCGCGGGTCGCCCACGGGTTCTTGAGCATGCTCGAGAGGGAGGACATCAGACGCGCACCACGACTTTCCGGCCGAAGAGGCCCTGGGGGCGGATGATCAGGGTCACGAAGATGAGGATGAAGGGCACCGCGATCTTGAGGTCATGACCGATGAAGGGCACGTAGACGGCAGCGAGGTTCTCGAGCACGCCGATGGCCCAGGCGGCGACGACGACACCCACGGGGCTGCTCAGCCCGCCGAGGATCACGGCGGCGAGTGCGTAGACGAGCGCGCTGTCCATCATTCCGGGCGTGAGCGTCAGTTGCGGCGCGACGAGTGCTCCGGCGATGGCGCCGAGAGCGGCGGCGAGACCCCAGCCGACCATCAGCAGTCGACCGACGGGCAGGCCCGAGAACGCGGAGGACTGGGGATTGTCGGCGACCGCCCGTAGTGCCAGCCCCAGCTTGGTGCGCAGGAAGACCAGTTGCAGGGCGACCATGATCGCGATGATCACGAGTGTCGTCCCGAGCGACCGCACGCTGACCACCGCGCCCAGGATGTCGATGCTCGCGACGGGGAACAGCGAGGGGAACGGCAGGTTGTTGTACGACCAGATCCAGCCGGCAAGCCCCGTGATCAGGGTGAGCAGACCCACCGTGACGACGATCGCCGTGTCGGGATCGCCGCCCTCGAACCGCCGGATGAGGAAACGCTCG
>NZ_QFPF01000117.1 GCF_003248605.1 Microbacterium sp. | reverse complement strand
TCTGGGTGCTCACGGCGCCCGACGGCGGGGCCGCAGGCCTCGCGCCCTTCGGCGTGACACCCGCGCCGATCTCCTGAGTCGCGAGGGAACGACACCGATGGCCGCAGCTGCAGGCAAGCGCACGAACTGGTTCGCGATCTGGATCTCCATAGCCGTCGTCGCCGTTCTCGTGGTCGCCGCGGTGGCTGTGGTCTGGATCAACAACAGCGCGACGTCGGCGGGCCCGGCGCCCGACTCGGGCATCGTGAACGCGGACACCGGCGCCATCTCGGTGGGAGATGGCGGCGACGTCGTCGCGACCTACATCGATTTCATGTGCCCGATCTGCAACCAGTTCGAGCAGATCTACGGTCAGACGCTCCAGGATCTCGTGGACGACGGATCGATCACGCTCGAGTACCACCCCGTGGCGATCCTGGATCGCTACTCGCAGGGGACCGAGTTCTCCACACGTGCCGCGAATGCGCTGTACTGCGTCGCGGAGTCCGCTCCCGAGGCGGTCACGCCGTTCGTCGTGTCGATGTACGAGAACCAGCCCGCAGAGGGCACGGCTGGACTGACGAATGAGCAGATCATCGGCATCGCCGCCGAAGCGGGAGCGGAGGATGCCGCCGCGTGCATCACCGATCGCACCTACGATCGCTTCGTCGCGGCGATGACGGGCGACATGCCCGCCGACGAGAACGGCAGTCGTGGGACTCCGACGGTCACGGTGAACGGTGAGCGCATCGAGCTGACGGGCGACCCGCAGCTCGACATCGTCGACCGGATCGGGTGAGAGGTGCGCGGCATTTGCCGGGTTGCGCGATATCACGTACACTAGATCTTTGGTGCCTTGCGCCTTCTTCGGCGTGTCTCTCT
The DNA here is from genome assembly GCF_003248605.1 of Microbacterium sp. Classification (GTDB taxonomy): domain Bacteria; phylum Actinomycetota; class Actinomycetes; order Actinomycetales; family Microbacteriaceae; genus Microbacterium. Next base: position 10,117 of record NZ_QFPF01000117.1, on the reverse strand, counting down.
CGAGATGCCGGCACCATCCACCTATCCACCGCAGACCGACCGGTCTGCCAGGCGTAAGCGAGTGTATGGCCAAGAAAGACGGTGTCATCGAGATCGAAGGTGTGATCTCCGAGGCGCTTCCCAACGCGATGTTCCGCGTTGAGCTGAGCAACGGGCACAAGGTCCTCGCCACGATCTCGGGAAAGATGCGGCAGAACTACATCCGCATCATCCCCGAGGACCGCGTCGTCGTAGAGCTCAGCCCCTACGACCTCACGCGCGGCCGTATCGTCTATCGCTATCGCTAGACCGGTCGAGAAGTAACGGTCTCCGGCGGGCTCACGCCCGCGCGAGGCACGAAGACAGCGAAACAGGAAAATCATGAAGGTCAACCCGAGCGTCAAGCCCATCTGCGAGCACTGCAAGGTGATCCGCCGCCACGGGCGCGTGATGGTCATCTGCAAGTCCAACCCGCGCCACAAGCAGCGTCAGGGCTGAGTCGGCCGCGGCCCTTGAAGGCTGCGCAGACGAACAACTCAACACACAGAACGGCAGTTTCAGATCCCGCTCTCGAGCGGGGGACACCCCGGGGCGGAGGCCCGGGCACCGATCCTGCTCCACACCTCCTCGAACTCCTCTGGAGATGACATGGCACGTCTGGCCGGCGTCGACATCCCGCGCGACAAGCGCGTGGTGATCGCCCTCACTTACATCTACGGCGTGGGACGCACTCGCTCGAGCGAGATCCTCACCGCCACGGGCATCAGCCCCGACATCCGGGTCAAGGACCTGAGCGACGAGCAGCTCGTCTCGCTCCGCGATCACATCGAAGGCACCTACAAGGTGGAGGGTGACCTTCGCCGCGAGGTGGCCGCCGACATCCGCCGCAAGGTCGAGATCGGATCCTACGAGGGCCTGCGGCACCGTCGCGGCCTGCCCGTGCGCGGTCAGCGCACCAAGACCAACGCCCGCACGCGCAAGGGCCCCAAGCGCACCGTCGCCGGCAAGAAGAAGGCCGGCCGCAAGTAAGCGCGCCGCAGGTTTAGGAGAAGAGAACTCATGGCACAGGCCAAGACCGCCGCGCGCAAGCCGCGCCGCAAGGAGAAGAAGAACATCGCGCTGGGCCACGCCCACATCAAGTCGACGTTCAACAACACGATCGTCTCGATCACCGACCCGACGGGCGCTGTCATCAGCTGGGCTTCCTCGGGTGGCGTGGGCTTCAAGGGCTCCCGCAAGTCGACGCCCTACGCCGCGGGCATGGCGGCCGAGTCTGCCGCCCGCCAGGCGCAGGAGCACGGCGTGAAGAAGGTCGACGTCTTCGTGAAGGGCCCGGGCTCGGGCCGCGAGACCGCGATCCGCTCGCTCACCGCCGCGGGCCTCGAGGTCGGATCCATTCAGGATGTGACGCCCCAGGCGCACAACGGCTGCCGCCCGCCCAAGCGCCGTCGCGTCTGATCGCGAACTGTCGGGGCGCCCTCGGGCGTCCCGACATTCCGGTCCCCGCTGACCGGAGCCAGGATTTTCGCGGATGCTGCACGTCGGCGCCTCGCCGCCCGCCGGCATCCGCCCGAGAAAAACTCAACACCTCACCCATGCAAGTGTCATATAGCGGGCACTTAGCCGAAAGGAACACACAGTGCTCATCGCACAGCGTCCCACTCTGACCGAGGAAAAGATCGCGGAGTTCCGCAGCCGTTTTGTCATCGAGCCGCTGGAGCCCGGTTTCGGATACACGATCGGCAACGCCCTTCGCCGCAGCCTCCTGTCATCGATCCCCGGCGCGGCCGTCACGAGCATCCGCATCGACGGCGTCCTCCACGAGTTCACCACCATTCCCGGGGTCAAGGAGGATGTCACCGAGATCATCCTGAACCTCAAGCAGCTCGTCGTCTCGAGCGAGCGCGATGAGCCGATCACCGCGTACCTGCGCAAGACGGGCGCGGGCGAAGTCACCGCTGCCGACATCTCCGCCCCCGCCGGCGTCGAGGTGCACAACCCCGAGCTGGTCATCGCGACCCTCAACGACACCGCCAAGTTCGAGCTCGAGCTGACGATCGAGCGCGGCCGCGGCTACGTGTCGGCGACCCAGAACCGCAACGAGTACGCCGAGGCCGGCCAGATTCCGATCGACTCGATCTACTCGCCCGTGCTCAAGGTCAGCTACCGCGTGGACGCGACCCGTGCCGGTGAGCGCACCGACTTCGACAAGCTGGTGCTGGACGTCGAATCCAAGCCCTCGATCGCGCCCCGTGACGCCGTGGCCTCCGCCGGGCGCACCCTCACCGAGCTGTTCGGCCTCGCGCGCGAGCTGAACGTCGAGGCCGAGGGCATCGAGATCGGTCCCGCGCCGGTCGAGACCGTGCTCTCGAACGAGCTGTCGATGCCGATCGAGGATCTCGATCTGTCGGTGCGTTCGTACAACTGCCTCAAGCGCGAGGGCATCAACACGGTGTCGGAGCTCGTCGCCCTCTCCGAGACGCAGCTCATGAACATCCGCAATTTCGGTCAGAAGTCGGTCGACGAGGTACGCGACAAGCTCGTCTCGCTCGGCCTGTCACACGGGAGTAACGACACATCATGCCCAAGCCCACGAAGGGTCCCCGCCTCGGAGGCGGCCCCGCTCACGAGCGTCTGCTTCTTGCGAACCTCGCCGCGGCCCTGTTCACGCACCGCTCGATCAAGACGACCGAGACCAAGGCCAAGCGCCTGCGTCCGCTCGCCGAGCGCCTGATCACTTTCGCCAAGCGCGGCGACCTGCACGCTCGTCGGCGTGTGCTCTCGGTGATCGGCGACCGTGAGGTCGTGCACGTGCTGTTCACCGAGATCGCCCCGCTGGTTGCGGATCGCGAAGGCGGCTACACGCGCATCACCAAGGTCGGCAACCGCAAGGGCGACAACGCGCCCATGGCCGTGATCGAGCTCGTCCTCGAGCCCGTCACGCCCAAGGCGAAGTCGTCGAAGAAGAAGGACGCCGCAGCGTCCGCCCCCGTGGTTGAGGAGACTCCCGCCGAGGAGGAGGCCGCCGAGGCTCCCGCCGAGGGCGAGGCCGCGGACGGCGAGACCGCCGCGGATCAGGCCGCAGCCGGAGAGGCCGAGATCGCCGAGGCCGACGCCGAGAAGGCAACCGAAGAGAAGTAGGCGCCACGCCGACCGTCTTCGCGAATCGAAGCCCGCGCATCCCGTCGAGGGGTGCGCGGGCTTCGTCGTCAGGAGCCGGTGAGGAGCCGGGTGACGAGGGCGGAGCGCTGCTGCGAGCGTTCGAACTCGGCCTGCGCTCGCGCGTCCTCGACGGACTGCACGGCGCTCGCGACGGTGTCGGCGAACAGGCGCCCGCCCGCCGAACCAGGGTGGATGTGGTCTCCCGCGAGGGTGTCGGTGTGGGCGCCCGCGACGCCGGACCAATCCGCGACGACCACCCCGGGCCGCGACGCGGCGAACGCGGCCAGGTCTGCGTTGACGCCCTCGATCCAGTCGCGCGGCGCGAAGGCGTTCACCAGGATGAGGCTGCGGTCGGGGCCGACGATATCCGCCACTCTCGTCAGGGCGTCGGCGTTCACCGGGCCGTTCGTTCCGAGCGCGACGACGACATAGGGTCGGAGCTGTTCCGCATTCGACAACGACTCGAGGATGCCGGGCCCGGCATACATCGAGCGCGAGACCGCCGCGTCGACATGGATGCCCGGAAGTCGCTCGACCAGCCCTCCGGCCGAGGCGAGCATGACCGAGTCGCCGACAGCGGTGATCTGGTCTCCGGTCACCGTGGCGGGTTGCGGGGCGAGGGAGGGTTCTCCTGCCTCCGCGGGCGCCCTCGGCGGCGCCGGGTAGGTCGGCTTCGGTGTCGGTGTGGGTGCGACGCCGGACGAGATCTCGGCAGCGCGCGAGCGCTCCAGCGCGCGTGCGCCGGCTTCCACCGCGGACTCGGCGCTGGTTTCGCGCGGCGCGGCCGCGATCGCGCCCGTGGTGGCGCAGGCTGCGAGAGCGAATGCCGTCACCGACGTGACGGCGACAAAACGCATACGTGGCGTGCCATGCATGCGGCGGGCCCACAGCTTCGCGGAACCGCGGAAACCGAGGCGCCGCACGGGTTGTTCGACGAACCGGTAGGACAGTGTGGCCGCGCCCAGGGTGATCGCGAGGGCTGCGGCGCCCACAGCCGGCGGGATGGGCGCGCCCGGGCCCTCGAAGGCGGCCATGAGTAGGATCACGACGGGCCAGTGCCACAGGTAGATCCCATACGAACGCGCGCCCACCCACCGCAGCGGCGACACATCGATCGCTCGGCCGAACCATGACCCCGGCCAGGCGCCGGCGAGGATCGCGCCGAGCGTCAGCGCCGAGGCCGCGAGCAGGACCCCGGGAAAAGTCTGCGTCCCATCGGTGGGCACAAGCGACGCGAGCAGTACCAGAGCGGCGACGGCCGCGAAACCGCCCAGGGAGCTGATCGAACGAGCGAGAGGATGCAGCATCCATCTCGCCGGTGACTCCAGCGTGCTCTGCAGAGCGAACGCGAGCGCGACGCCGAGAAGGATGCCGAAGGCATGCGTATCGGTGCCGAAGTACGCCCGTGTCAGGTCGCCTCCGCCCGCGACGATCGCAGCCATCCAGGCAGCGGATGCGCCCGCCGCGGCGAGGGCGAGCACGGCTCGTGCCCAGACGGAGGGCACGAGCAAAACGAGGGGCAGAAGCAGGGGCCAGAGGACGTAGAACTGCTCTTCGACGGCAAGGGACCACAGATTGCGGAAGACCTCGGGGGTCGCGGCCTCGAAGTAACCGGCGCCGGCGGCGACGGACGCCCAGTTGTAGCTGAAGGTCAGGGCCCCGAGCACCTGTCTGCCCAGGCCGACCAGGACGTCGCCGCCGACGAACCACGCCCACAGTCCGCAGACGGCGATGAGCGTGACGAGCCCCGGCAGGAGCCGGCGCGCGCGTCGTCGCCAGAAGTCCAGGAGATCGATCCGGTGGGCCCGGGGGACGCCCGCGGCCGCCGCACGGGCGCTTTCGCGCAGAAGGAGCGAGGTGATGAGAAAGCCGCTGATGACGAAGAAGACGTCGACGCCGATGAAACCCTGGCGCAGCCACCACGCCGGAAACAGGTGATAGAGCACGACGAGCGCGACCGCGACCGCGCGCAGGCCGTCGAGGCCGGCGTAGCGGGGGCGGGGGGCGATGGTGGTCATGGCGGCGAAGGCAGACGAAGGCAGGCGAAGGACGGCGCGGGGGCGACGCGAGCCCGGAGCGGGTGGTCCCCGAAGTCCCCGTCGGAGTGCGTCCCCAGTGTACGTCGGTGCCGGTCGACACGCCCGCCGCCGGGGGCCGATCCGATGAGAATCCGCGCCTTACGCTGGACCGCCCTCCTCCCCTGGCGGTAGTCTGAGGCTGTCGGCGTGCACGGGGGATGCCGACGGTTTCTGGGGGAACCGATGCTGACTTTCGCGCTGGCCGAATCTGCTGTCACCAACTCGATCGGGCGCGCCATCAGCCTGAGTCTCGTCGCCGCGGAGTTCGGCGACGTCGAACTCTGGGCCGTCGACGACGGACCCACCTGGACGGGCGCGCGGCACTTCGATCTGACGGTGCACCGTTTCTCGGCGCACCGCCTCGACACGGTCATCGACCGCATCCGCGACGCCGCGCGCACGCAGCCGGTGCTGGTCTGGATCTCGAAGGGGCTCTCGCCCCTCGACCGCATCGCCCGGGCGGTGGCCGGAACCCGAGGCGTGACCATCGTGGCCGACTTCGATGACGATGACGTGAGCCTCATGCAGGAGCAGGTGCGCAAGTCGGTGAAGACCGCCCTGCATCTGAACATCCTGCACCGGAAGTCCCCCCTGCAGGTCGCGCGTGCGCAGCGTCGCACGGCCGCCGCCGCGTCCTCCTACACGTTCTCGAGCGACGCACTGCGGCGCACCTACCGCGAGCGCGAGCTCCCGGCACGTCCCTCCGCCGTGGTGGCCCATGCCCGCCCCACGTCCTGGCTCGCCCCGGCGCGTTCCACGCGTCGCCCGGGTCCGCTGCGGCTGGCCTACCTGGGCACGGTCCGTCCCCACAAGGGTGCGGACCGCATCCTCGCCCTCGTCGAGGCGATGCCCGACATCGAGTTCTCGAGCTTCTCGGGTTCCTTCCGGCCCGCCGGCGGCGGCGCCACGTGGCACGCGATCGGACCGGAGGCGTCGCTCCCGGATGTGTACGCCGACATCGACTTCACCCTGGTGCCGCAGGATCCTCGGTCCAGTGCGGCGCAGAACCAGCTGCCGTCCAAGATCGTGGAGGCGGCGGCGTTCGGCGTCGCCGTCGTGGCGACGCCCACACCCGTGATCGAGGAGTACTGCGCCGGGTCGTACATTCCGGTGCACGACTGGAGCGATCCGCGGGCCGTCGCCGCCAGCATCCGTGAGGCGGACCCGGTGGCGCTGGGCGCGGCGATGCGCCGGGTGTTCGTGGATCGGTTCGCGACCGAAGTCTCGGGCGTGGCAGTGGAGCAGCTGCTGCAGAGCACCCGTACGCGCCGGTCTCAGCCGGCCTGAGCACACGCCGAAAGAGCCGGTGCGCACCCGAGGGTGTGACACCGGCTCTTTCGTTTCTCGGGCGGGTCATCCGCAAGCGGTCCCCAAGCACCCGCCCGACGTTCTATACGCGCTGCAGCACGGGCAGTTCCGCGGCCTGTTCGGTGCGCAACCGGTCGACCAGCCGCCCCTCGGGCAGCTCGACGTCGGCGTAGGTCAGCACCTCGTCTTTGGCGATGTCGCGCACGGTGCGCGCGCCCTCGGCGACGCCGATGGGCAGCAGAGCCTCGGACGCCGTCGTATCGGCCCTCTCGGCCACGCCATAGGTGTGGTAACCACCCAAGCCGTCGATGACGGTGCCCGCGGGCAGGTCGGTCTTGGCGACGGCGATGACCTCGACGGTCGGAGCGCCGAGCGGCTCGAGCGCCGCGTCGCGGAAGATCACCGCGCGCGCCACCGTGTTGGGCACCTCGAAGTGACAGAGGTGATACGGCGTGTAGAAGCTGTAGAGCGGCCCCTCTCCCAGCTTGTACAGGTTGAGATAGTGCCGCTGTTTCGGGTCGTCGTGGGTTGCGAGCACATACACGCCGGGACCGGGCTTGGCGCCCACGACGTAGTCCACCACGCCGCCCAGCCGCTTCAGCTCGTCGACGTCGAACGTCGAGGTGAGCTCGTCGACGTGTCCCGCGTGGTCCGCTCCGCGCATCCCACGCTTCTCGACGGTCATTCCCGTGGCATTGGCGACGATCGCCTGCTCGAACGAGACCTTGGTGCCGTCCGCGAAGCTCGTGACCATGTAGGGATCCTGACCCCACTTCGCCGCGAACCCCGCCTGCGTCGTGGGCGTGCGGTACTCGTCCTGAAGCCCCTTGATATTGCCGCACACGAGTGGCGTCAGCCCGAGCCCCCGCACGAAGCGCACGAGGTTCATCTCCACGCCCGGCTGGTCTCCGTCGCATCCGGTCAGGATGACGCCGGCAGCCTTCGCGCGCTTGCTCAGGATCGGCCCGACGGTGCCGTCCACCTCGGCGTTCATCAGCACGATGTCCTTGCCGGCTGCGATCGCGTCCACGACCACGTGGCAGCCGTACTCCACGGCGCCCGTCGCCTCGACGAGGGCGTCGACGGATGCTGCGCCCACGGCCGCGCGATGGTCCGTGGTGATCGCCACGGCACCCGCCGCGACCGCCGCGTCGACTCCCGCGGCGTCGTGTACGACGCGCACGTCGGTGACACCCGCATCCACCAGCGCCTTCTCGGCCTTCTCGAGGGTGCGATTGACGACGACCGCCACACGCATGCCGGGCACGCTGTTGACGATCTGATTGATCAGTCCACGACCCATGAAACCGGCGCCGACGAGCGCCACCCCGATCGGGCGGCCCTCGTTCTCGCGCGCCTGCAGAGCTTTGTCGATGAGGATCACGGGGTGCCGCCCGTCACCGCGGCGAGCTGTTCGTCGGTCCACTCCGAGATCAGCGGCCAGGACGCATCCTTGGCCGAGATGTCGGCGACGGGCAGAGGCCAGGTCAGACCCAGGGCCGGGTCGTCGTGTCGCAGGCCGCGCTCGGCGGTCGGTGCGTACCCGCCCGAGACCATGTAGGTGACCTCGGTGTCGTCGACGAGCGTCTGGTAGCCGTGCGCGAAGTAAGCCGGCACGTACAGTGCGCGCCTGTTGTCGGCACTGAGTTCGACAGAGACGTGCTGCAAGCGGGTGGGGGAGCCCCAGCGCATATCGACGATCGTGTCGACGATCGCGCCCCGCGTGCACCGGATCAGCTTGGTCTCGGGACTCGGCGAGATCTGGAAGTGCATGCCGCGCAGAGTGCCGGCGCGGTAGTTGTACGAGATGTTCGCCTGCTCGATGTGCGGGTCCAGGCCCGCCGCGACGAACTCCGCGCGGTCGAAGGATCGGGCGAAGAAGCCACGGTCATCGCCGCGCTCCTCGAGGTCGATGATCGCGACGCCCTCGATGGGAGTGGTTCGGAAGATCACGGCTGCCTCCAGAAGAGGTTCTCGTCGACCTGGCCCGTGCGGATCAGGTACTCCAGCTGCTTGAGGCGCGTGAACCCGCGCCCCGTGAAGGATGCTTCGTCCAGGTCGATCGACTGGAAGATGGCGAGCAGCTGCTCCGCACCCTTGCGTGCGTTCCAGTCGCACTCGTACCCGGGCAGCACCTCGCGGATCCGGTCGAAGTTGACCTTGTAGCTGCGATTGTCGCCGCCCGCGGGACCGAACGAGACCTCGCAGCCGGGGAAGACATCACCGATGACCTCGGCGATCTCGCGCACCTGGTAGTTCTGCTCGTCCGAGCCCACATTGAAGATCTCGCCGTGCACGGATTCGCGCGGGGCGTTCAGCGACATGCGGATCGCCTTGGCGATGTCGAGCGCGTGCACGAGCGGACGCCACGGGGTGCCGTCGCTGGTCATCACGATCTTCTTCGTCGTCCAGGCCAACCCGGCGAGGTTGTTCAGGACGATGTCGAACCGCATGCGCGGCGACGCTCCGAACGCCGTGGCGTTGCGCAGGAAGGTGGGGGAGAACGAGTCATCCGCCATCGGGAGGACATCGCGCTCGACCATCGCCTTGCACTCCGCGTAGATCGTCTGAGGGTCGACGGGGGAGGACTCATCCACCACGCCATCGGCCACGCCGTAGACGCTGCAGGAGGACATGTAGATGAAACGCGACACCCCGGCGTTCTTCGCGAGCGTCGCGAGTCGCACAGAGCCCTCGTGGTTGATCGCCCTGGTGAGTCCGGGATTGAACTGCCCGAGCGGGTCGTTCGAGAGCTCCGCCATGTGCACGATCGCCTCGACACCCTCGAGGTCTGCCTCATCCACCTCTCGGATGTCCTTCGCGAGCGTCTTCGGGGTCGCGTCGACGCCGTTGTACAGCCAGCCGGCCTTGTAGAAGCCCGTGTCCACCGCGACGAGATCGTGCCCGTCGCGCAGGAGTTCGGGCGCGAGCACGGAGCCGAGGTATCCCTCGGTGCCAGTGACGAGAACCTTCATGATCAGGCCCACACCTTCCATGCCGCGTCGCCGGAGTCCCAGAGGCCGTTCAGCTCGGTCCAGTCCCGGAAGGTGTCCATGCCCATCCAGAAGCCCTCGTGCGTGAACACGCCGAGCTCGCCGTCGCTGGCAAGCGTCTGCATCGGCTTCTTCTCCAGGAGCAGGTCGGGGTCGTCGTCGAGGTAGCGGTCGACCATCTCGCGCTTGTGCGCGAAGAAGCCGCCCGAAACCCAGCCATCGGCCATGGTCGGCTTCTCGTTGAACTCGGTGACGCGTTCGCCCGAGACGTGCATCTCACCGAACCGGCTCGTCGGGTGCACACCCGTCACGGTCGAGACCAGACCGCTCGCCACGTGCTGGGTGTAGAGCGCGCCGATGTCGACGTTGCCGATCCCATCGCCGTAGGTCTGCAGGAAGTAGGGCTGATCGAGGTATGCCGCGACGCGCTTGATCCGCGCGCCGGTGCCGGTCTCGACGAGCGTGACCTCCCAATCCTCGGTCTGAGGATCCCCGTACCACTGGGGCGAGCCTCCGCTGGCGAGGTTGACAGTGACATCGCGGCCCTGGTCACCGTAGGTGAGGAAGAAGTCGCGGATCTGGTCACCCTTGTAGCCC
>NZ_QFPF01000116.1 GCF_003248605.1 Microbacterium sp. | reverse complement strand
ACCATGCGGGCGATGCCTCGCACCTGACCCTCGGCTCGGCGCAGTCGCTTGAGCAGGTCGTCCTTGTTTTCGACGTAGCCGTTCATGCTTCTACTCTACCCCCGTAGGGTATGCCCTGGCCACGGCGAGCTCGGGCACGATGCGAGCAGACTCAGTCCGCTTTGCGGGCCAGCGCCATGAGAGGGCTGACACGATAGGGGATGATCTCGCCCATCACGAGGGAGGTCTCGGTGCGCTCGACACCGGGGACGGCGAGGATCCGGGCGTCGACATCAAAGAGGTGTCGTGCGTCACGGCATGCGACGTGCACGAGCAGATCGACCTGACCGCTGAGCCCGTACGCCTGGATGATCTCGGGGATCTCGGCGATGCGGGCGGCGATCGAGGGCAGCTCGGTCTGGCGCACGAGCACCGAGATGGCGGCCTGGAGGGGATAGCCGAGGGTGTGCGGTGCGATGGTGCGCTCGAAGGAGAGGAACACACCCGCGCGTTCGAGCTTTGCCATGCGTGCCTGCACGGTGTTGCGCGAGAGGCTCAGCCGATCCGCCAGGGCGACCACGGTGGCTCTCGGGTCGTCGGCGAGCGCGCTCAGCAGCGCGAGATCGACGTGATCCAGCTTGCTCATAGTGCGGGACTTTATCACGATGCGACCCGCCACTTCGGCGCATCCTGCTCAATACGCACGCGCATGCTTGAGCGTCGTGCGAATCTTCGTACACTCGAATCAGCGGCGACGACGCCGCAGCTCGACAGCGTCCCACAAGGACCGACGAGACCCAGGAGGGCCGCGATGACGCACCCGATCTCCACTGTCCACCCCGGCGCGATCGCCGCGGACGACGACCTCGCCCAGGTGCTGGACGCCGAGGGCGAACGCCACCCGGATCCCACGCTCGATCCGTACATCGCGGATGTCGACGCCGACCTTCTGCGCGGTCTGTTCACCGATATGAGCATCGTTCGGCGACTCGATCGCGAGGGCGTGGCCCTCCAGCGGCAGGGTCAGCTCGCACTCTGGGCGCCGTGCCTCGGGCAGGAAGCCGCGCAGGTCGGCACGGGCCGGGCGCTGCACGCCGCCGACTTCGTCTTCCCGAGTTACCGCGAGCACGGTCTGGCGTGGGTGAGGGGCGCCGCGCCCGTCGACCTGATCCGCGTCTGGCGCGGGGAGGAGAACTCGTCGTGGGATCCCGCGGCGGTGCGGATGGCGCCGCCCCAGATCATCATCGGCGCGCAGACGCTGCACGCCGTCGGGTACGCGATGGGCATCCAGCGGGACGCCGCGCTCGAGCGGGGCGGCACGGCGGGCGCGGCGTCGCCGGTCGAGGCCGCCGAGCGGGAGATCTCAGTGGCGTACTTCGGCGACGGCGCGAGCAGTCAGGGGGATGTGCACGAGGCGATGGTGTTCGCGTCGTCCTTCCGCGCACCCGTCGTCTTCGTGTGCCAGAACAACCACTGGGCCATCAGCGAACCCGTGGGCGTGCAGGCGCGGCGCCCCCTGGCCGGGCGGGCGCCGGGCTACGGCATCCCGAGTCTGCGGGTGGACGGCAACGACGTCCTGGCGTGCTTCGCAGCGATGCGGTGGGCGGCGGATCATGCGCGATCGGGTCGCGGACCCGCCTACATCGAGGCGGTGACCTACCGCATGGGGCCGCACACGACGGCCGACGACCCGACCCGCTACCGCCGGGATGCGGAGGTGGATCGCTGGGGGCACCGCGACCCGCTCGCCCGCGTGGAACGGCATCTGCGCGCGCAGGGCGCCTTCGACGACGAAGTCGCCGCGGATGTCGCCGCCCGATGCGATGCACTCGCGCGGGCGGTGCGCGAGGCAGCCCTGACCTACCGATCCCGCGCCCCGCTCGCCGTCTTCGACGACGTGTACGCCGAGCCCCACACCGCGATCGCGCGGGAGCGCGCCCACTTCGCCGCCTACCTCGACGGGTTCGTCGACGCCGGCCACGACGGGGAGGACGCACGATGAGCGAGATGACGATGGCCCGCGCGATCGGCGCAGGGCTGCACCGTGCGATGACGGACGACCCGCGCGTGCTCGTCATGGGCGAGGACATCGGGCGCCTCGGCGGTGTCTTCCGTGTGACCGACGGCCTGCTGGCAGAGTTCGGTGCCGACAGGATCATCGACACCCCTCTCGCCGAAGCGGGCATCGTCGGCACGGCCGTCGGCCTCGCGTACCGCGGCTTCCGGCCGGTCGTCGAGATCCAGTTCGACGGCTTCATCTACCCCGCCTTCGATCAGATCGTCTGCCAGGTCGCGAAGCTGCACTATCGCACCCGCGGGCGCGTGAAAATGCCGCTGACGATCCGGGTGCCGTGGGCAGGCGGCGTGGGTGCCGCCGAACATCACTCCGAATCCCCCGAGGCGTACTTCGTGCACACGGCGGGGCTCCGCGTGGTCGCGGTATCCCACCCCGGCGATGCGTACACCATGCTGCGGCAGGCGATCGCCTGCGACGATCCCGTGGTGTTCTTCGAACCCAAGCGGCTGTATCACAGCAAGGGTGAGGTGGACCTCGACCGCAGCCTCGCCGATGCGCCGCCGATGGGTCTTGCGCGCATCATGCGCCCGGGAAGGGACGTCACTCTCGTCACGTACGGCGCGCAGGTGGCCGTGGCGCTGGATGCCGCCCTCGCGGCCGAGGATGAGGGCGTGTCGATCGAGGTGGTCGACCTGCGCTCGCTCTCGCCGATCGATCACGCGACCCTCGATGCGTCCGTGCGCAGAACGGGGCGCGTCGTGGTGACCCACGAGGCGGCGCTCCAAGGGGGACTGGGCGCCGAGATCGTCGCGGGAGTCACGGAGCGGTGCTTCGCCGATCTCTCGGCCGCGCCCGTCCGGGTGACCGGGCACGACATCCCGTACCCGCCCGCCAAGCTCGAACGCCATCATCTGCCGGATCTCGACCGCATCCTCGACGGTGTGGACCGGGTGCTCGGCCGACCGAACTCACTCACGGGGGTGACGCTGTGACCTACACCTTCGCGTTGCCGGACCTCGGAGAGGGCCTCACCGACGCCGAACTCGTGCACTGGCAGGTGGCGGTGGGGGAGCACGTCGATCTGAATCAGACGATCGCCGAGGTCGAGACCGCCAAGGCGGTCGTCGAGCTCCCCTCGCCGTGCGCCGGGACCGTACGCGAACTGCTCGCCGACGTCGGTCAGACCGTGCCCGTCGGTGGTGGCATCATCACGCTCGACGAGGATGGCGAGCCCGTGCTCGACGCCGGACCCGACGCGGGGCCGGCCCCGCACCTCGTCGGCTACGGCGCGCCCGCGTCTCCGGCCGGACGCCCGCATCGGCGTCCCCGCATCCCGCGCCCTGCCGAACCGCCGGCGCCGCGTACAGAGCAGCCCGCGGTCGCCGAAACGCGAGCGGACGAGCGGGTTCCGATCCGCGGACTGCGACGCCGCACGGCCGAGGCCATGGTGCGAAGCGCCTTCACCGCGCCCCACGTCACGACGTTCCTCGACGTCGACGTGACACGCAGCGTCGAGCTGGTGGACGCGCTCCGCGCGGACCGGTCTCTCTCGGCCCACAGGATCGGCATCCTGACGGTCACCGCGCGCGCGGTATGTCTGACGCTTGCCTGTCATCCCGAGCTGAACGCGTCGTGGGACGACGCCGCCGGCGAGATCGTGCGTCACACCGCGGTGAACCTCGGCATCGCGGTGGCGACGGAGCGCGGACTCGTCGTGCCTGTCGTCCGGGGCGCCGACGCTCTTGCGCTCCCCGCGCTCGCCGACGCCGTCGACGAGCTGGCCCGCACGGCCCGCGAGGGTCGCACGAGCCCCACTGCGATGACGGGCGGAACATTCACGATCTCGAACATCGGCGTCTTCGGGGTGGATGCCGGCACGCCGATCCTGAATCCGGGCGAGGCGGGCATCCTCGCCCTCGGCGCCGTGCGGCGACGGCCGTGGGAGCACGGGGGTGAGATCGCGCTGCGCGAGATCATGACGCTCTCGCTGTCGTTCGATCATCGGCTCGTCGACGGAGCCGAGGGTGGGCGCTTCCTCGCCGATCTCGGGATGCTGCTGACCGATCCCGCACGGGCGATGCTCTACGCATGAGTCACGCGGACGCGGCGGGCGACGCAGACGGCGACGCGTCGACCTTGGGATAGAAGAGCCCGGGAGCGTGCGCGGCGAGCACCGCGTGCGCTTCGGCGTAGGTCTGCGGCTCGGGGTCGCCGGGCTGACCGTAGCGGGCCTGCAGCAGGCCGAGCAGACCCTTGCCGGGCTGACTCAGGGGCTTCAGGCGATGCTTGCCGTGGGCGAGGTCGGCGAGTGCGTCCTCCTCCGCGTTCTGCTGCACCCACATCGGGTGCACGGCGGGCCACGTCGCGGGGTCGCGGGGAGCGTCGAGGTTGACGATCGCGAACAGGTCGTTCGCCCCCTCATCGCGACGTGTCAGCGGTGCGAGCCCGTGCAGGCGGCAGAGGGTGCGAATCACGGCGGCGTGGTGCATCTCGTCGTGCACGATCGTCCCGCGTCGCGTGTAGGCCGAGACGGCGATCGCCGGCACACGCAGCCCGAGCCGGTCGAACGCGAATCCCATCTCGCCGGCGGGTGCGTCCGCTGTGGGGGGTGTCGCGCGCGGCGGCGGCATGTGATCGTAGGTGCCGCCGTGCTCGTCGAAAGTGATCAGCAGCAGGGTGTTGAGGGCGTTCGATCCGTCGGCGCTCGCGCTCGTGCGGACCGCGTCGTACACGCTCGCCACGAGCGCCTCGCCCGCGCGCACGTCCGAATCGGCCGAATCGGCGATGTATTCGCCGTCGACCTCGCTCTCGCGCAGCGCCCCGAACGGCGGGTGGAAGTCGTTGTGGTTGTACACCATGCGCGGCTCGATGAATGCATAGGCGGGCAGGGTGCCCGCCGCCGCCTCGTCGAAGAACTCCGACATGTAGCCGAAGCGTCCGGTGCGCCAGTACTGCTCGAGCACAGGGGCGTGCATGACACCCGTGAGTGAGACGAGCTGGAGTTCGTCGAAGTAGATCTTCCAACTGATCCCCGCCTCTTCGAGGCGATTGAAGATCGTCGGATCCGGGTTCGCGTCCAGCCACTTGGCGTAGCCGCTGCCGCCCCGGTTGGTCACGTAGCCGTGCGAGGTCGAGGCGTGGAAGAACGACCGGTTGCAGTAGGTCTGGCTCGGCACCGCGGCGAACCAGTTGTCGAAGACGGCGAACTCGCGAGCGAGGGTCGAGAGCACAGGCAGCATCTCGGGCGAGAATCCGCCCATGATCTGCGCGACCTCTTCGGCGCTCGGAGCCTTGCCCCGGTGCATCCGCTCGTAGTTGATGCGGTAGTCGGCGACGAATCCCTCCATCGTCGGCGTCGCGTCGGCGTCGGGTGCGTTGTAGGGGGCGGCCATCTCGTCGACCCACAGGCGTCGATTGCCCTCGGGCCGCACGGTGCCGAAGAGCTGGGTGTTCACATGCGGGAACTCCTCGCCCGGATCGGGGTTGGGCGAGCCCATGATGACATCGGTCGAGCCTGTGTAGACGTGCGCCGGCACGCTCGTGCCGTCCTGATCGGCATTGGCGTACTCGCCGAACGCGAGGCCCGCGAATCTCTCGCCCGCCGGGATCGTCGCGGGGGTGTACAGCCATCCGAGGAGGTTGTCGAAGGAGCGGTTCTCGCCCATCAGCACGACCACGTGGGCGAACCCCGGCTCGTCGCGAACCTCCTGGGCCGCCGACCCCGACTCGCGCACGCCCGCGGCATGCCCGAACGCCGCACCGGCGGCGCCTCCGGCGACCCCGCCGACGAGCAGTCCCGCGGCGGCGTACCCGCCTGCGCGCAGAAAGTCGCGGCGGCTGCGCTGCGACGCGTGCTCCCGCTCGAGTGAGTCCTCATCCGCCATGTCGTGCCCCCTTCTGCGCCGCAGTCAGCGTATCGGCGCGGCGGTGGGGTCAGGCGCGCAGCGCCGCGCGGGCCATTGCGGTGAGCACGGCGCGGGCCGCCGCATCCGTCGCGCCTGCCCCCGCATGCGGCGTGGAGTTCATGAGCCCGAAGGCGGCGTGTGCACGAAGGCGGGCCTCGGCGACGGCGCGCGCCGGGTCCTCGGCGCGCAGCGCGGCCACCCAGAGCTCGACGTAGGCACGCTGCAGGCGCCGGACGGCGGCGCGATCCTCGTCGGACAGGGCGGCGAGGTCACGGTCCTGAACGCGGATGACGTCGGGACTGCGCACCGCGAAGTCGATGTGGAATGCGATGAGCGCATCCAGACGCTTCGCGGGATCGGGTGTGGATGCCGCAACCTCGGCGCCGTCCTCGTGCAGCTGCTCGCTCGCCTCGCGCAGGATCGCCCCCAGCAGCGCCTGCTTGGTGGCGAAGTGGCGATACACGGCCGGACCCGAGATCCCCGCCGCCGCGCCGAGATCCTCGATGCCCACTCCGGAGAACCCCCGCTCGGCGAACAGGCGAGTGGCGGTCCGGATCAGTTCGTCACGACGCTCGGCCTTGGCGAGGGCGCGAGCGGAGCGCGGGGCGGGCGTGACATCCCGGACTGTTGCCACGTCCCGCCTCCCAGAGTAGTCTGCTGTCAGTTAGTGAACACTAACCGAAAGTCGAACGGGGCGGCAACGCCCGCGGCGATCGACGGAGACGCCATGATCGAACGAGCCGAGGCAGAAGCCCCGCCGACCCAGCGCACTCTCGCCGAGCAGCTGCGACGACGCCTTGCCACCGTCGCGCAGGGGGGACCGCGGGCCGCGCGCGATCGTCACCTCTCCCGAGGCAAGCTGCTGCCGCGCGAGCGTGTGGAGCGACTCCTCGATCCGGGCAGCCCGTTCCTCGAGATCGCGCCTCTCGCGGCGTGGGGGATGTACGACGGTGAGGCTCCGGCAGCGGGCGTGATCGCCGGTATCGGGCTCGTGCACGGCCGCCACATCATGGTCATCTGCAACGACGCGACCGTCAAAGGCGGCACCTACTTCCCCCTCACCGTCAAGAAGCACCTGCGCGCGCTCGAGATCGCCGCCGAGAACAAGCTGCCCTGCGTCTGCCTCGTCGATTCCGGCGGCGCCTACCTTCCGTTGCAGGACGAGGTCTTCCCCGATCGTGATCACTTCGGGCGGATCTTCTATGCGCAGTCGCGGCTCTCGGCGGCCGGCATCCCGCAGATCGCGGCGGTGATGGGCTCCTGCACGGCCGGCGGCGCGTACGTACCGGCGATGAGCGATGAGAGCGTGATCGTGCGCGGCACGGGCACGATCTTCCTCGGCGGGCCGCCGCTGGTGAAGGCCGCGATCGGAGAGGTGGTCACGGCCGAAGAACTCGGCGGCGGAGACCTGCACGCCAGACGTTCGGGCGTCATCGATCACCTCGCCGACGACGATGCGCACGCCCTCGAGATCGTCCGCGACATCGTGCGCACCCTGCCCCCACCCCAGCCGCAGATCTGGCGGGTGGAGACCACGACGCCGCCGGCCGAGGATCCGGCGACACTCGTCGATGTCGTACCCCTCGAAGCTGCCGCGCCGTACGATCCGCGCGTCGTGATCGATCGCCTCATCGACGGCGGCACCTGGCACGAGTTCAAGAGCGAGTTCGGCACCACCCGGTCG
>NZ_QFPF01000026.1 GCF_003248605.1 Microbacterium sp. | reverse complement strand
GCGCCTCTGTGCGCGTGGGTGCAACGGTGACGGTGACCCCGCTGAGCAGCCGCAGACTGTGCGGATCGCGACCGGCGGCGGAGACCCGGGCGCGGATGTCCCGTGAGGCCGTGCGCGCCTGTTCCTTGTTCTGCCCCTGGATGAACATCGCCTCGGCGTTGCGAGCACCGAAGTCGCGCCCGCGGGCCGAGGCGCCGGCCTGGAAGAGAACAGGCGTGCGCTGGGGGCCGGGGGGAACCTTGAACAGTCCGTGGCTCGCAAAATGCTTGCTGCGATAAGCGACCTCGTGCACGCGAGCGGGGTCGATGAGCGTGTTGGTCTCGCGGTCGAATACCACGGCGCCATCGTCCCAACTGTCCTCGAGGAGAGTGCGGCAGAGGTCGACGAACTCGTCGGCGACGTCGTATCGAGTGTCGTGGTCGAAATGGGTGATGCCGAACAATCCTTCTGTCACCTGCGCGGTGCTGCCGGTGACGATGTTCCAGCCGATGTGGCCGCCGGTGAACGCGTCGAGGGTCGCAAAGCGTCGAGCGGTGGGGAAGGGCTGCTCGAGCGACGTCGAGGAGGTGATCACGATGCCGAGGCTGGGGGCGGCCTGGGAGACGGCGCTGACGAGGAGCATCGGATCGTAGCCGGGAAAGAGGATGCCGTGGGTCAGGACCTCTTCGGGCACGACGCCGTCGACAAGGGGGTAGCCGTAGCTGTCGGCGAAGAACAGGAAGTCGAACCCTGCAGCGTCCAGCGTGCGGGCGAGGCCCTGCCAGTATCCGACGTCACCATAACGGTCGCCTCGGCCCTGCGGGTGACGCCAGGTGGGCACGCCGTTGGATGGCGTGAGGATCTCGAACACCCCGAGGTGGAGTGGTGTGGTCATGCGGTGCTCCCGGAGTCTCGCGTCGAGCCGCCCGTGAGGCGACGTCTCCAGCTTGCCGCGTGAAGCCGCGCGCGAACGCGCAATACTAAAACGTTTTACATAGTTGTAACGCCAGCTGCGTCCACCAAAGAAGAAGCGTTCCGCGCTCGGGTGGATTCCCGGGCGATCAGGTGCACGGGAAAGACGCGCACATCGGGCATCGCGCCGGTGGTCACCATGTCGAGCAGCATCTCGACGGCATAGGTCGCCATACCTTCGGCATCCTGCCGGAGGGTCGTGAGCGACGGTGAGACGCGCGACGACCAGCTGATGTCGTCGAATCCGCACACCAGCAGGTCTTCGGGGATCGAACGGCCGAGGTCATGGGCCTCGAAGATCGCACCGATGGCCTGATTGTCGGTGAAGGCGAACAGCGCATCCACGTCTGGATGCTCCGCCAACAGCCGCCGGACTCCATGTCGCCCGGCCTCGAAGGAGTACTCTGCGACCGCACTGTGGATGCGGGATGGATCCACGCCGCGCTCAGCGAGGCCCGCGCGAAAACCCGTGCTCCGCTGCGCCGCGGTCGGCAGCGCGGCCGGCCCCTCCAGCATCCCGAAGACGGTTCCGCCGGCGTCGACGAGATGATGGGCGGCGAGGCGGGCACCCCCCGCATTGTCGGAGTACGCCCCTCCCAGCCCGTCGAGCTCGAAGACCTCGTCGCAGGCAACCATCGGTAGTGCAAGATCGACGAGCGGCTGGATGCTGTCGCTATCGGGCTGCGTAGAGAACAGCAGGATGCCGTCGACGCGCGTGACCAACCGGGCGAGCGCGGCCGCCTCGCGCTCCGGATCGAATTCGGTGTTGGTCAGTGCGACCTGGAATCCTCCCTGGCCGGCGATCCGTTCGATGGTGCCGATCATGCTTCCCCAGAAGGGATTCGTGACGTCGGGAACGACGACGCCGATCGTGTTGCGAAGCCCGGTACGCAGGGTGCGTGCCGCCTCGTTGCGCTGATAGCCGAGCTCTGCCGCCGAGCGCAGCACTCGCTCAATCGAGGCGGCACTGACCTTGCGCGTACCGGTCAGCGCATTGCTGGCCGTCGCGATGCTCACGTTTGCGTGCTCGGCGACCTGCTTGAGGGTGACGGGTCCTGGCCCCGCCATTGCGGCATGCATGTCGGAATCAGGCTACCAGCGCACAATCAGACGCTCGAGGAGCCCGACGAGTCCCAGCAGGCAGAGAGTGGTCACCGCCGAGAACAGAATCGCCGCCCACATCTGGGGCAGGTTCAAGTAGGTCGTGGCCATGACGATGACCGCTCCGATGCCTCTGCTCGAACCGGTGAACTCCGACACGACCGCGCCGACCATCGCGGCGGTGACCGAGAGCCGCAGTCCGGCGAAGAGATACGGAAGGCTCGAGGGCACCCGCAGGCGCAAGAAGATCTCACGTCCGCTCGCCGACATGGCGTGAAAAACCTCGAGGGCCTGCGGGTCGACGGAGCGCAGGCCCGTGATGGAGTTGATGAGCATGGGAAAGAATGCGCTCAGAGCGGCGACGACGATCCGCGGTACTTCGTTGAAGCCGAATGCGACGACGAGGGCCGGCGCGATCGCCACGATCGGAGTCACGTTGAGCAGAAGCGCGACGGGCATGATCGCAGCGCGCAAGAACCGGAAGTGCACGATCGCCGCGCCCAGCGCCAGCGCAATCACGACGCCGAAGGCCAGACCGACCATGGCTGCATAGAGCGTGACTCCGAGGTTCTCGAGGTAGAACTCGGGCCGCGAGAGGATGTCGCCGATGATGTCCTGGATCGGCGGCAGCACGCTCGTAAAGGTTGCCGCGGCCCACTGCCAAACGAGGGCGAGCACGATGAACAGAGAGATCGGCGCGCCGATCGCGAGCAGTGCACCTCCGGTGCGCGCCGACATCTTCACGCGGCGACGGGGGCGACCCGTCAGAGCGATGGCGTTCATTCGTCTCCCTCCCAAGCGCTCCACAGAACCTGTTTGACTTCGGCGACCTTCGCCACGAACTCTGGGGTGTCGGTGAGCTCCCACGACCGCGGGCGATCAAATCCGACATCGACGACACGGTGGATACGGCCGGGTCGTGGACTCATGACGACCACGCGATCGCTGAGCAGGACGGCCTCTTGTGCGGAGTGGGTGACGAACACGATCGTCTTCTTGTGTCTGTCCCAGAGCTCCAGGAGGCGAATGCGCAGCGTGTCGCGCGTGAGCTCGTCGAGAGCCGAGAATGGCTCGTCCATCAGCATGAGAGGCGCCCCCTGAGCGAAGCCGCGTGCGATCGAGGCGCGTTGCCGCATGCCGCCCGAGAGCTGGTCGGGGCGGGATTCGAGAAAGTCGCCCAGGCCGATCTCGTTGAGCAGCTCGACCGCGTCCTCGGGTCTGCGAGTGGTCTTGCCCGCGCGGTCCGCGCTTTTGTTGATGACCGACGACAGTCGCGCGTTCGAGCGGATGTCGAGCCATGGGAGCAGGGCGGACGACTGCGGGATCCAGGCGATGTCTTTGCGTTGCGAGGCCTGTTTGGGTGTGGCGCCGAACACGGAGATGTCGCCGGTGGTCTGGGTGTCGAGCCCGGCGATCAGACGCAGAAGGGTCGACTTTCCGCACCCGGAGGGTCCGAACAGCGTGATGAACTCGCCCTGGCGGATCGTCAGGTTGACGTTCGTGAGGGCTTGTACCGACTTCTTGCCCCGTGTATAGGTGCGCCCGACGCCGTCGAGGCTGATGGTCGATGCACTGGTTCGGGTGTTTTGCATGGTGTTCCTCACGTCAGGCAGCGTTCGAGAGGGCAGGTCCGAGGACGACGATCTTGCCGTAGAAGTCGCCGGATTCGAGCTTGGCTTCGGCCTGCGGCAGCTCTTCATATGCCCAGACCGAATCGATGACGACGGAGAACTCGCCGTCGGTGAACGCGGCGATCGCCGAGGCGATGTCGGCCCGGCCATAGCTGCCGTGACCCAGGATGCTGCGGCCACGCTGATAGAGATCGGGCAGATGCAGATGCATGTCGAGCCCGGCGGTCGTACCCGAGAGCACCACTCGACCGCCCGGCCGCGTGGCGCGAAGGGCCTCGCCGAGGAAGGCTCCGCCGACGTGATCCCAGACCATGTCGACGCCGGCGCCGCCGGTGAAGTCGGTGACATCGCGCACCCAATCGGGTGTGGCGATCCGATCAATCACGTGGTGCGCGCCTGAGGCCTCGGCCAGCGCCTTCTTGCGCGTGCCCGAGACCATCGTGATCACCCGCGCCCCGCGCGAGAGCGCGATCTGCACGCCGGCTGAGCCCAGGCCCGAGCCCGCCCCGGGGATCACGACGGTCTCACCGTCGCGCAGTCGACCGGCGCCGAGCAGGCCCCGCCAGGCAGTGGTGCACGCGACAGGGAGCGCGGCGAGTTCTGCGAGACGATGATGGTCGTTCGGGTCTGCGTCGATCACGGTGCAGTTGGCCGCGGGTACCGCGACGAGTTCGGCCATCCCGCCCGAGCGGGTCGACCCGATGGTGGAGAAGCTTGCGCAGTAGGTGGGGGTGTCTGCGTGGCACATGTCGCACTCGCCACAGCTGACGACGGGGTCGACCAGCACGATCGATCCGATCAGGTCTTTTCCCTCGGTGGGAGCGGCGACGACCTCGCCGACGATGTCCATTCCCGCGATGTGCGGGACCGACATTCCGGGGATCACCGGCTCGGCGCGCTGAAGCACGTCGAGCCGGTTGAGTGCCACGGCGAGCGTGCGCACGACGACCTCTCCGAGGGCGGGGGAGGGTGCGGCGACCTCTTCCAGTCGCCGCACCTCCGGTCCGCCGAAATCGGTCTGGACCCAAGCCTTCATTACGGGGCGGGCCAGATGAGGGTGCTGCCGTCGTAGATCGCCTCGATGAACGACGTGTCGATGGCGGACTCGGGATCGGGTGCAGCGCCCACCAGCTCGTACTCGACAAGCATGTCCGCCTCGGGGGTCCATTGCGTCGCCGACTGGCCGCCGATCGGCAGATCTGCGGGCTGGCTTTCGTTGATCAGTTCGACTTCGGTCTCCCAGCGCTGGCGGCTGAGGTCGAGGTCGTAGCCGGCCTCAGACAGGGCCTCGGCGTAGCTCAGCGCCTCGTCGAGGTTCTCGTCGGACTCGTTGATCCAGGTGTAGGCGTACAGGCTTGCGCGCAGGAAGTCCTCGACCGCGGTCGGGTGCTCCTCCTTGAATGTGTTGTTCACGATCTGGGTGTTGAAGGCCGACTCGATGCCATAGTCCGCCGGGTCCCACTGGGTGATGTCGTAGCCCTGCGAAGCGAGCACCAGCGGCTCATTCGACTTGTAGCCGGTGAGCGCCTGCACCTGGCCGGAAGGCAGGATGGTCGCGTCGTAGCCGACCGACACCCACTCGAGAGTGCTCGGGTCGACGCCGTCGGCGCTCAGCATGGCCGAGATCTGCGGCGGGACCGCGCCCTTGTATCCGGCGGTGACGCCCGACAGGTCACTGAGCGAGGTGACGTCATCGTTGGTCATCAGCATGATCGCCGGCGTGTTGCCGTAGGTCGCGATTCCCGAGATGTCGGCGCCGTTGTCGATAGCGACCATCACGTCGGACGGGCTGCCCACCCCGGCGAGCTGCGCTGTTCCGGCGCTGACGAGCTGAGCGTTGTTCGAACCGGGTTCGATCGAGACGTCGAGGCAGAGATCGGCGAACAGGCCCTTCTCCATCGCGGTGACCACGTCGAGCAGGCCCGCCGATGCCACGTAGTTGAACGAGGTGAGGAAGGTGATGGGGCCGGCCGCCTCGTTGGCGGCGCACCGCTCCGCGCTGATGAGGTCGCTGGCGGGGGTGGTGGATGCTGCGGGTTCTGTGGACCCGCTGGCACAGGCGGTGAGCAGCAGGGCGCCGGCAGAGAGTGCCGTGAGCGCTCCCCAGGGCTTGGCGGACAGGTGGCGGGCAGTTGTCATGGTGGACCTTCCATGCGGTGCCGGTGAACCGGCGGGCTTATGTGGGCTCGTAGTGCCTGCGCGCTCGGTGGAGACGGTGATGGAACGGGGGGTGAGTGCGTGATCGGCACGCTAACAAGGAAAGTGACCGCAATCTAAATCGTTTTATTACAGGCTTGTAAAACGTTCTGCTTCTCGGCGATGGTGGCCGTCTTGTCGCTGTCATTCTGTAGAGGTCGAGCCCGTAGACGCCGTCCGAGAAGAGGAGACCCATGTCGCGACCGTCCCGAGATCCCCAGCTGGTGTTTCCCCAGACGCCAACGGACGTCGCGCCCTTGAACCAGGCTGCGGCGCCGGAAAACCCGCTCGATCTCCTCGGTGGGTGGCTCGATGCCGTCGTGGCTCGGGGCGCTGTTGAGCCCTATTACGTCACCCTCGCCACGTCCTCGCGTGACGGCATCCCCTCCAGCCGTACCGTTCAGCTGCTCGACGTCGAAGCCGACGCCCTCCTCTTCACGACCAACGCGGGTAGTCGCAAAGGCGTGGAGATGAGAGAGACCGGCCGGGCGGCGGTGTCGATGTACTGGCGTGAGACTGCCCAGTCGATCAACGTCACCGGCGCTGTCGTCTGGGCAGACGATGCCGAGAGTGATGAGAGGTTCGCCAGAGAGTCGCGGCCTGTGCAGGCATCGCGGAGCGTCTCATTCCACGGGCTCACACTCGAAGATGAGTCCGCGCAGCTGACCGCCTTCTCGGAGCTCGTCGAAAGCGACTCTGTCATTCCACGGCCCGAATATTGGCGGTGGCTGCGGGTCATTCCCGATGCCGTCACCTTCTGGGAGGGGCACACCCAGGCGCTGAATCGCCGCCTGCACTATGCGCGAGAGGCCGGCACCTGGACTCGGCGGGCGGTCCAGGCATGAGCGCCGGTGCGCGCTTCGAGGGCTGCCGTGTCGTCGTGACGGGCGCCGCTCGCGGCATCGGTGCGCGCATTGCCGAGCGGTTTGCGGCAGAGGGCGCCGACGTTGCCATCCTGGATCGCCTGTGCGCACAGGGCGAAGCGCACGCGGCGGCTATCGGAGGTACTTTCGTCGAAGTCGACTTGAGCGACGTCCGCAGCACGCAGGCGGCGATGGATGCCGCGATCACATCGCTTCGCGGAATCGACGTCTTGGTGAACAACGCAGGCACCTTGCGATTCGGGACGGTTCTCGAAACGTCTCCGCAGGAATGGGATGAGGTGTTCGCCGTGAACACCCGATCCATGCTCGTGACGATCCAGGCAGCAGCCCGCACCATGATCGACGCGGGGCGGGGCGGGGCGATCGTCAACCTCGCCTCCATGGCTGCGAAGGCAGGCGGTGGGGGGCAGGTGTCGTACGCGGCGTCCAAGTCCGCGGTGGTCGCGCTGACGCGGGTGGCCGCGCTCGAACTCGGCGAGCACGGTATCCGCGTCAACGCGATGTGCCCGGGGTACGTGCTCACCGAGATGGGCGCAGACACTCGCACGGAGGAGAAGGTTGCTCTCTGGTCGAGCTACTCGCCGTTGGGTCGGCTGGGCACACCTGATGATGTCGCCGGCCTCGCGCTGTTCCTCGCGTCGCCAGACGGGCAGTACCTGACCGGGCAGGCGGTCAACATCACCGGCGGAATGGTGATGCACTAGGCTGACCGCCCAGCTGCCCGGCCGCCGCCCCGGGAGATCGGCGTCACACGTCCGAACGAGGCCGACGGTGGCGGCGTCGCCCAGCATCGTCGAGCCCGGATGCCGCTGGGACGATGCGTACACTATCTCGCAGACCGCGTGCAACGACCCTTCCGGGTCGCCGTGTGAAGGCCCCGTCGAGAAGGAGAAGCGGCCCACGAAAGGTTCCGGCGCCAACCCCCACCCCGTCTCGCAAACCACCACTGCTACTGTTCGCAAGTGCTCGCCGCCGTCGCCCTCTGCCTCGTCCTCTTTGCGCTGGCCCTGTTCCAGCTCGCGCTCATCCTCGGCGCGCCGCTGGGCGAGTTCGCCTGGGGCGGCGCTGACCGTGTGCTGCCGCCGGGCAAGCGCATCGGCAGCGCGGTCTCGATCCTCGTGTACGCGCTGATCGGCTGGATCGTGCTGGCCCGCGCCGGCGCGGTCCCCGCACCGGTTCCGGATGCTGCTCTCGTCGTTGCAGCCTGGGTCGTCACGGGCTACTTCGTGCTCGGCATCCTGATGAACGCCGTCTCCCGCAGTCGCAAGGAGCGGTTCACGATGACCCCGGTCGTCGCGCTGCTCGCGGTGCTGTCGCTGATCGTCGCACTGGGCAGCTGATCGCATCATGTCGCGGGCTCGCCACACCGTGCACGTCACTTCGCCCGACGGCACCCGAATCGGGGCGACCGTCACGGGTGAGGGGCGCCCGCTCGTCATCTGCCACGGGTCGATCAACACGGCGGCGCACTGGCGCGGTTTCGCCGATGCCATGGCCCCTTTCATGACGGTCTACGCCGCCGACCGGCGCGGACGGGGCGAGAGCGGTGACGGCGCCGCATACGCCTTTCGCCGCGAAGTCGAGGACATCGAGGCGGTGCTCGATGTCGCCGGCCCCGATGCGGTGCTGCTCGGCCACTCCTTCGGCGGACTTGTCGCGCTCGCCGTCGCGCTCGCGAGACCTCTGCCCGCCCTCGTGCTCTACGAGCCCCCGGCGCCTCTCGCGGGGCCCGTCGGCGGCGAGGCGATCGCCCGATACGACGCCGCCATCGCTCGCGGAGACCACTACGAGGCACTCGCGATCGGCAGCGCCGAGTTCGTGAGGTTTCCCCGGGTGCGCGGCGACCTGCTGCGCACGGTTCCGGGGTTCGCCGAGCGTGCCGCGATCGCGCCCACCTGGTCGCGCGAGATCCGCGCCACCGATGCGTTCGGGGCGGACCTCGCGCGATTCGCCGCCATCACGGCACCCACGCTCATGGTCACCGGTCTGCGCAGCCCCGCGTGGCTCGTGTCGGGATCGAAGACCATTCATCGGAGCATCCCGAACAGTCGCCTCATCGAGATTCCCGACGACGCGCATGATGCCTTTGCCACCTCGCCGCGGGCCTTCGCCCAGCTCGTCCATTCGTTTCTCAGAGAGCACGGCGCCGCCTGATTCGCGACGACGGAAGGCACGACGTGGATGCTGTCATCCGACGCCTCGCGTCGCACCGCTCCCGCAATTCGCCCCACGTGCTCCCGGTGCCAGTTCACCGTGCGTGGTAGCCCCTCTTCCAGCGAAACGGAGCACCTCCACCCCGCCGAGGCAGCAAAGACACGCCCGAAAGCTCCTGCGGCGTCTCAGGCGGCTTCGACGTATCCCACACGGCCGCACCGGAATACCCCACAACCGACGCAATCGTCGAGGCGATCGTTACGTCCGACCCGGTGCCGACGTTGACCTGCGCGGGCCCGGCGTCGTGCTCGAGTAGGCGCAGGCGCGCGTCGTCCATGTCGTCCGAGTGCAAGAACTGATCTCGGCTTCGGAGTGCAGCAGGCCATCCGATTACGCGGCGTTCACCCCGATTCTCACCCCGACACGGGCCGTCGACGGTCGTGTCCGCGGCGCACCAGTTCATCAAGCTCGCTCCGCCGTATCTGAGCCCGCGATCCGCACGACGACATTCCCGCGCTTGCGCCCCGTATCGACGCGCCGATGGGCCTCGGCGATGTCGGCGAGATCGAGCACCCGCTCCACGACGGGGCGGAAGCGTCCCTCCTCGGCCAGCCGCGCCACGTGCGCGAGGTCGACGCTCCGATACGGCACGTTCCCGGCGATCACGCGCTTGCCGGAGCGGCGCGCGCGGAGGCCTGCCGACAGCATCCCGCGCAGATCGGTGATGACCGACAGCAGCGCGCCGCCGGGACGGATGAGTGGCTCGAGGTGAGCGAAGGGCACGTTGCCCACGCAGTCCACGATGACGTCGTAGGTGGCGTCGTCGTTCACGAAATCGGTGCGCGTGTGGTCGATCATTCGCTGTGCGCCGAGCGAGCGCACGAGGTCGGCGTTCGCGCCGCTCGTGACGGCGGTGACGATGGCGCCGGCGCTCTGTGCGAGCTGCACGGCGGCCGTGCCGACCGCGCCCGAGGCGCCGTTCACGAGCACCGCGGCGCCGCTCGAGAGCCCGGCCCGGGCGAGGAAGGCCTGTGCGGTGACACCGCCGAAGACGAGCGCGGCCGCATCCTCGAAGCCCAGGCCCTCGGGCTTGCGGGCGATCGCCGCGCCCTCAGGCACGATCGCGTACTCGGCGTGCCCGCCGAAACGGGCCCCCAGCATCGCGATCACCGCGTCACCCGGCCGGTACCGGGTGACCTCGGCTCCCACCGCCACGACGACGCCGGCGATATCCATGCCCAGCACGGGGCGTCGCGGGGTCGAGAAGCCGAGCGTGAATGAGCTGAGCGTCCGCAGCCCGCGGGGGATGTCCTTGGCGCGGGCACGGTGGTCGGCGGCGCTGACGGTGGCAGCGTGCACCTTGACCAGCACCTCGCCGGAGCGCGGGCGAGGTGTGGGCCGTCGCGCGATGCTCACCACGTCGGGCCCGCCGAAGCGGCTGTAGACGGCCGCCGTCATGGTGCTCGGTACGCTCCCGCCGCGGTCGGAATTCGGATGCTGCTGCTCGATCGGGCTGGACATCTCGGCTCCTTGTCTCGTGGTGTACGTCGTACACCTCTGCCGAGAACCTAAGGTGTACGCTGTACTCCTGTCAACACCGGTCCGGCCACCGAGCCGGGGTTTCGCGGAGGAGAATCATGGCGACGGAGCAGCCCCCGACGGAGCAGCCCTCGACGGCCAGGCCGCACGTGCGCGCGCGCCTGAACCGCGACGACGTGCTCGCGGCTGCCGTGTCTCTCGCTGATCGGATCGGGATCGACGCGCTCAGCATGCGCCGCCTCGCGCAGGAGCTGGGTGTGGTGCCCATGGCGCTCTACAAGCACGTGCAGAACAAGGATGAGCTGCTCGACGGGATGGTCGAGCGCATCATCCGAGAGATCGACCCGCCCGAGGGTGGCTCCGAGTGGAAACGCGCCGTCCGCGCCCGGGTGCTCTCGGCGAGACGCGCCCTTCAGCGGCATCGCTGGGCGCGGCAGGCGATAGAGTCCCGCACCCGCCCGACGCCGGCGGTGCTGGAGTATCAGGAGGGCTTCGCCGCGCTGTTCCTCGGCGGAGGCCTGACCCCCGACCTCGCGCATCACGTCATGCACGCTCTCGGCGGCCGCATGTGGGGTTTCACCCAGGAGCTGTTCGACGGGTCGACGTCAGGCTCAGAGCCCCCGCCGGCCCCGACGGCGGAGCAGCGCGCGGCCATGTTCGAACAGCTGGCGAGCTCCTACCCGCACATCGTCACGGTCGCGACGGCGGTCGCCCACGACGAGGACTCGGTCGTCGGCTACGGCTGCGACGACCAGTTCGAGTTCGAGTTCGCTCTCGACCTGCTGCTCGACGGCTTCGAGCGTCTGCATGAGCGCGGTTGGAGTTCCGCCGCCGCCCGTGCCGGTGCTGCTGAGCCTGAGGCTGATCTCTTCAGAACGGCGCGTCCGCAAGGTCGGGGATGGACCCGATGGTGACCGGTGGTGGGGTGTCGGTGTAGTGGAGTTCGCCAGGGTGTTTCGCCCTTCAGGATGTGGTGTCGTCGACACAGCGCGCAGAGGTTTCTATCGGGTCGCACGTTGACTGTCGCCCCGATCAATGCGAGTCGTGCGTGTCCGTCGCCGAGTCGTTCTCCGTCGGAAACTGACTCGTCAGGGACCCGCTCGAGAACTTTCAAGGTTCGACATCGCCGCCGCGGGATTGGCCGTGTGGTCTCGTCGGAAACAGATTCCCGAAATCCCCGGCAGCTTTGTGCGCCTAACGTGAAGCCGAGGGTGCGCCCCTCTCCGGCCGATGGCATCAGGATGTGAATCTGTAACGCTCACGAAACGCGCAAAGTGTGAATATGTAACACGCGTCCCGGAAGCTGGGTGCACCGCCCACAGGGGCGGGCACAGGCGGCAGGAGCCACAATGCAGCAGGACGCGATCGAGAGGGCCATCCGACGTGTCGGCATGCCCTTGCTCGCGATCGTCGCCGCGCTCGTCGTGGGAGCGATTCTGGTCGCCACGCTCGGCCAGTCGCCGCTAGCCGCCGCCTCCACGGTCATCCAGGCCGGGTTCAGCTGTACGCCCGGTCACTGCAACCTCGGTGGAACGCTCGCCTTGGCCTCGCCCATCATCTTCTGCGCCCTCGGTGCCGTGGTGTCCCTGCGCACAGGACTGTTCAGCATCGGTCAAGAGGGCCAGTACGCACTCGGCGGCCTCGCGGGTGCAGTCGCTGGCTATTCGATCGCAGCCCCGGCCGGTGTCGCGCCCGTCATCGCCCTCGCCGCCTCCGCAGCGATGGGCGCGGCCTGGGGCATCATCCCCGCTCTGCTCAAGGTCTTCCTCGGCGTCAACGAGCTGATCATCACCATCGTGCTGAACGCCATCGCCGGGCTGCTGCTGGACTTCCTGGTCAACTATCCACTCCGTGCCGAAGCGTCGACCGTGGGCTACACGCCCGTCGTCAACGAGGAGGCGCGCCTTCCGGTCTTCGACGTATCGACGAAATTCGGCCTCGCCTTCGTGCTGGCGGTCGTGGCGGTGATCCTCGTCTCGTTCTTCCTCAACCGCACGACGGCCGGCTATGAGCAGCGCATGTCCGGGGAGGCGCCGCTGTTCGCGCGCTACTCGGGCATGTCGAGCACGGCGAGCGTGCTGCGGGCGGGCCTGCTCGGCGGTGCTCTGGCGGGGCTCGGCGGGGGAGTGCAGGTGCTCGGCACCAACTATCGCGTCATGGAGGGGTTCTCCGACGGAACGGGCTTCACCGGGCTCACCGCCGCGATCCTCGGCGGCACGACCGCCATCGGGGCGGGCCTGCTGGGCATCCTCTACGCCGGAATCACGGTCGGCGCCGTCAACGGCCTGCAGATCGTGCTGGGTGTGCCGCGCGAGATCGGCTCGACGGTGCTTGCGCTGATGATCGTCTTCATCGCCGCCCAGGCGCCCCTGCTCACGCGGTGGGAGCGCTGGCTCGACCGCCGCCGGGCGAACAAGCTCATCGATGCCGGAGCGGGCGTGGCACCACCGCCCGGCCGCGGCCCGGGGAGCGCGGCCGCATGAACACGCTCGCCGATTTTCTCAACAGCGGCATCAGGCTGACCGTTCCCATCCTGTTCTGCGCCATCGCCTCGATGCTCAGTGCTCGCGTGGGCGTGCTCAACCTCGCGATCGAGTCCAAGATCCTCTCCGGCGCCTTCGTGGGCATCCTCGCGGCGTCGGCGACGGGCAACAACCTCATCGGAGTGCTCGCGGCCGCGACCACCGGCGCCACGATCGGCGCGATCATGGCCGTCGCAAATCGCCTCGGCGTCGACCTCGTGGTGCTCGCGATCGGGCTCAACATCCTGGTGCTGCAACTCACGGTGTTCCTGATGCGCTCCTACTTCGGGGGCGTCGGCACGTATGCGCCGGGCATCGAGCGGATCCCGCCGATCGCGATCCCGGTCCTCTCCGACCTGCCCTTCCTCGGGCCACTGCTCGCCCGTCTCAACTGGCTGGTCTACCTCTCGCTTCTGGTCGCGGTCCTCGTCGCGGTGTACTTCCGCACCCGCAGTGGCCGGCACCTGCTCGCCGTGGGCGAGGCCCCCGGAGCCGCCGCGTCCGCGGGCCTGCCGATCGCTCGCTACCAGACCCTCACTCTTCTGGTCGCGGGAGCCCTCGCGGGAATCGGAGGAGCGTACCTCTCTGTGGGCGACCTCGGCCTCTTCACTCGCAACATGAGCGCCGATCGCGGCTGGATCGGCATCACCGCCGCGCTGCTCGCCCTCAACCGGCCCGCCTTCATCGTGCCCGCGGCCGCCGTGTTCGGCTTCGCCAGCGCCGCATCGATCAGGCTGCAGGCCTTCGATGTGCCTGGCAGTGTCACGCAGTTCATCCCACAGGGCGCCGCGTTCGTGGCACTCGTGCTCGTCGGACTGCGCGCCAAGTCCCGCACCTCCTTCGCCCGGCTGTGGCGCGGCAGCAGCCGCATCCCGCTCCGGCGGCTGCGGCAGCCCCCGCCGCCCACACCCACAGCCGCAAAAACCTCCGCAACCGAGAACGCCGCGCAAAACCACCCCCCGACCGCACTACCCGCTCCACCACAGAAGTGATTCCCATCCCTCTAAGGAGACACATGTCACGGCACACTGCGGCACGACGCCGCTTCGCACTCCCTCTCGCCGCCCTCGCGGCGACCGCCCTGCTGGCAAGCTGCGCGGGCGGCGGCTCGGATGCCGGAGCGGGTGCGCCCGACGACGAATTCACCTACGCGCTCATCACCCCCGGCGCCGCGGGCGACGGCGGCTACATCGACTCGGCGATCGCCGGCGCCGAATTGGCTCAGGACGAGCTCGGCGTTTCGGGGCGCCTCGTCGAGGCGGAGTCCGTCTCGCAGCAGGAGGGCGTGATCCGCTCGACGGTCGCCACCCAGCCCGACATCATCCTCGCGCCCGGCCTCGAGCCCGACGCGCTGCTCGCGGTGGCCGAAGAGAACCCCGACCAGCTGTTCGGGGTGCCGAGCGACATCTTCGCCGACGAGCTGCCCGACAACGTGCAGGCGTACGCCATCAATGTGCACGAGAGCAGCTTCCTCGGCGGCTACATCGCCGGCAGCATGACGCAGACGGGCAAGGTCGGCGCGGTGCTCGGTGTCGAGGCCCCGGGCCTGGACCAGTTCTTCTACGGCTACAAGCAGGGCGTCCTGGCGGCGTGCCCCGAGTGCACGGTCACCCCGACGTACCTGAACGGCGAGTTCTCCGACCCATCGGTCGGCCAGGAAGCGGCGCTCGCGCTCTACCAGGAGGGCAACGACATCGTCTACGCCGTCGCCGGCCTCAGCGGTCAGGGCGTCTTCACCGCCGCCGCCCAGGAGGGCAAGTACGCCATCGGCGTCGACTCGAACCAGGATGCCGATGCTCCCGGCTCCGTCATCGTCTCGGTCATGAAGCGGGTCGACATGACCACCTACAACCTCATCGAGGCGGCGCTGAACGACGAGTTCGAGTCGGGCTTCGTTCAGGCCGGTCTGTCCGACGGCGTGACGGGACTGTCGTGGGCTGATGGATCGACGGTGTTCGCCGACGAGGGGCCCGCCGAGCTGGCGGGGATGGTCGAGGCCCTGTCCACCGAGGTCGAGGATCTGCGAATGCAGCTGATCGACGCCTCCATCGAGGTGTGCGACGCGCTCAACGATCCGTCGAGCGACATCTGCGCCGAACTGGGCCTGGCCTCCTAAGCCCGCGGCACCACGGAACGGACGAACACATGCTGACCACCTCGGGCGAGACGCCCCGGCTCGAGCTGCGGGGGCTGCGCAAATACTTCGCCGCCTCCGGCGTGCTCGCGGTCGCGGACGTCTCGCTCGAGGTGGCACCCGGTGAGGTCCTGGCCCTCATCGGCGAGAACGGCACCGGCAAGACGACGCTGATGAACCTCCTCTTCGGCGTGCACTCCCCGGATGCCGGTGAGATCTTCATCGACGGAAAGTCGGTTGAGATCCGGGGCCAGCAGGACGCCATCCGCAACGGCATCGGCATGGTGCATCAGCACTTCGAGTTGGTGCCGTCGTTCACCGTGGCCCAGAACGTGCTCCTCGGCCGCGAGCCGCAGCGCGGTGGCTTCTTCGACAACGCCGCCGCCGAGAAGCGGGTCGCCGAGCTGGCTCGCGAGACCGGGTTTCACATCGACCCGCGGCAGGTCGTGCACGACCTGCCCGTCGGCGCGCAGCAGCGTGTCGAGATCCTCAAATCGCTGGCCGCCGACGCCCGGCTGCTCATCCTCGATGAGCCGACCGCGGTGCTCACGCCGAGCGAAACGGACGATCTGCTCGTGATGGTGCGCACGCTCGCCGCCTCGGGGCGATCGGTCGTGTTCATCTCCCACAAGCTGCCCGAGGTGCAGGCTATCGCCGACCGCATCGTCGTCATGCGACGCGGCGAGGTGGTGGGCGACCTCGCCCGGGGTGAGGCGACGGATGCCGAGCTGGCGCGACTGATGGTGGGTCGCGACGTGCTGCTCACCGCGCTCCGCGCCGACAGCGACCCAGGCGACGTGCTGCTGAGCCTCTCAGGGGTCACCGCTCCACCCAGCCAGGACGGCAGCACCGGCCTCAAGGGCGTCGACCTCGAGCTGCGCGCCGGCGAGATCATCGGTCTCGCCGGAGTCAGCGGCAACGGCCAGGACGAGCTCGTCGACGCGATCGCGGCGCTCTCTCCCGCCGAGGAGGGCAGCATTCGGCTCTCGGGCACCGAGATCTCGCGCAAGTCACCCGCCGAGGTGCGCACCGCGGGGGTGGCCCACATCGCGGCCGACCGCATGCACGTGGGGCTCAATCTGCTCGCGACCCTCGAAGAGAACGCGGTGAGCACGAGGTTCTCGGGCGCCCCGTTCTCGCGCTGGGGCATCATCCGCAAGGCGGAGCGGCGCGCATTCGCGCAGCGGATCGTCTCCGACTACGAGGTGCGCGGGGGCGCCCCCGGCCGTGTCGTCGGCTCGCTCTCCGGCGGCAACCTGCAGAAGGTCGTGATCGGGCGCGAGCTCAGCGGCGAGCCGCGAGTGGTGCTGGCGAACCAGCCCACCCGGGGACTCGACGTCGGCAGCATCGAGTTCGTGCACTCCGCGCTGTCGGATGCCCGGGCCTCCGGTGCGGGGGTGCTGCTGGTGTCCACCGAGCTCGAAGAGATCTTCGCACTCTCCGACCGCATCGCCGTCATGTTCGACGGCGAGCTGATCGGCCCCTTCCCGTGCGCCGAACTCGACCGCGAGCGCCTCGGACGATTGATGACCGGCGGCGCATCCGAGGCACCCGAAACCCCGGCCGATGTGCCGGATCCGAAGGAGAACCGATGACCGAGATCATCGTCGCCGACCACATGTGGACGGGCGATCCGGCCCAGCCACTGTTGTCGCCCGGGGCGATCGAGGTCGACGGCGGCGTGATCGTCTCCATCGGCGCCGTGGCCGGCCCGAGGCCCACGGGAGTGAACGTGACCGACCTCGGCGCGGCCGTCGTGCTTCCGGGCCTGGTGAACGCGCACGCGCACACTCCGATGTCGATCATGCGTGGTGTCGCCGAGGGCGTCTCGCTGCTCACGATGGAGGGGTTCCTGCAGACCCTGCGCGGCCACGAGGAGTTCCTCACCCCCGAGCTCGTCCCCGCGGCGGTCGACGTGTCGCTGGCCGACATGATCCGGCACGGCACCACCGCATTCGCCGATCAGTACTTCTACGCAAACGAGATCCTGCCGGGCGTCCTGCGCTCGGGCATGCGCGCCCGCATCGCGTGGGGCATCGTCGAGCTCGGCGACGAGGAGGTCCGCGCTCGCGAGCTCGCGGCGGCGGCGGCGTTCGCCGAGTCCGTGCCCGACGGGTCGCTCGTGCAGGGCTGGGTCGGCCCGCACGCGTTCTTCGTCGACAACCAGCCCGAGGCCATCCGCGCCGAGGTGGAGCTCGCCACGCGGCTCGGGGTCGGCCTGCACGCGCACTTCTCTACCTCGAGCGAGGAGGACGCCTTCTGTCAGGCGGAGTTCGGCCGCTCCGCCCTCGAGGTGATGAAGGAGTTCGGTCTGCTCGACCTGCCGCTGATCCTCGCGCACTGCAACACAGTGCCGGTGGAGCAGCTTTCCCTCCTCGCCGGTTCCCAGGCGTCCATGGCCGTGATCCCGTCGGTCGCGATGATGAGCGGCGCACCGGCTGCGCCGGTGCGCGAGGCGCTCGACGCCGGCGTCACCGTCGCGATCGGTTCCGACAACGTCTGCAACAACACCAACGTCGACCTGTTCGAAGAGATGCGCACGCTCGGCAAGTTGGCCGCGTTTTCGAGCCGCACGCCCGACCAGGTCACCTCGCGCGAGATCCTCGAGATCGCCACCGTGAACGGTCACCGGGCGCTCGCGGGCGGTCCCGATGACGGCCGCCTCATGGCGGGAGCGGTCGCGGACCTCATCGCCGTGCCCGTGCACGAGGTTCGGCGCGGCCCCGTCGGCGCGCAGTCGCTGGAGTCGGCGCTGGTGTACTGCACCTCGGGCGCCTCGGTCAGTCACACAATGGTCGGTGGGTTGTGGCTGATGTCGGAGGGCATCGTCCACACGGTCGATGCCGAGCGCGCGGGGGCGCAGCTGCAGACCGACTTCGATACTCTGATCGGCCGCAAAGTCGCGGCGGGAAAGTAGGGCACGACATGGATGTCACCAAGCGCCGCACACTCATCGAAGAAGAGGTGATCCGTGCGGGAGAGGTCTCGTTCGTCGCCCTCGCCGAAAGGTTCGACGTCTCCGAGATGACGATCCGCCGCGACATCGAGGCGCTTCAGTCCATGGGGGTTGTGCGTCGGGTTTCGGGCGGGGCGATCGCGCTGGCGGGCACGGCCTTCGAGCCGTCGTACGGTCTCCGCGCGGGGCGTGCCGCCGGCAGCAAGGCGCAGATCGGCGAACGGATCGCCGCGCTGCTGCACCCCGGCGAGACGGTTGTGCTCGACAGCGGCAGCACGGTGCTCGCGGTAGCACAGGCGATCCGCGGCCTGAACCTGGGCCTGACCGTCATCACCCCGAGCATCGGCGTCGCCACGGCGCTGGCGGACGAGCCGGGCACACAGGTGCTCCTCACGGGCGGCGTCGTCCGCCCGGGGGAGCTGAGCCTCATCGGCAGTGATGCCGAGCTGATGATGGCGCGCTACAACTGCGATACCTACGTCGCTGGCGTCGCGGGCGTCGACGCCGTACGGGGTCTCACCGAGTACCACCCGCAGGAGGCCAGCGTGAAGGAGGCGGCCGTCCGCGCATCGCGGCGGGTGATCGTGGGCGTCGATCAGGAGAAGCTCGGGCGCGTGCACCTGGTCAATGTCGCGCCCCTGCACGCCGTCGCGGCGCTTGTCAGCGATGCCCCCTCCACCCACCCGACCCTCGAGGCCGCGACCGCCCGCGGCGTCGACGTGTACACCGTCGCTCCCGCCGCGGGCGCGGAAACCTCCATTCAGAGACTCGCAGGAGACAGCGCATGACCCGCTTCGCATCCATCTTCCCCGGCACCGACAAGCCCCTCATCGCGATGGCCCACGTGCCGGCGCTGCCGGGTACGCCCCTCTACGACGCCGAGGCCGGGGTCTCGGGGCTCGTCGATCACGTGCGCCGCGACGTCGAGGTGCTGGTCGACGCGGGCTTCGACGCCGTGATGTTCTGCAACGAGAACGACCGCCCCTACCAGCTCAAGGCCGGCCCCGAGGCGGCGGCCGTGATGTCGCGTGTGGTCACCGAATGTCGCCCCGATTCCATTCCGTTCGGCGTCGACTTCCTCTGGGACCCGAGCATCGCGCTCGCCACCGCGGTGGCCACCGGTGCGAGCTTTCTGCGTGAGGTCGTGACCGGCGTCTGGGAGTCCGACATGGGGCTCTGGAACACCGACGCCGCGACCACGCTGCGCGAGCGCCGCCGCCTCGGCGGCGACGACATCGCGATCCTGATGAACGTCTCGCCCGAGTTCGCCTCGCCGATCGGCACCCGCAGCGTCGCCCAGACCGCGCGCAGCACGGTCGTGTCGAGCCTCGCCGACGCGATCCTCGTGTCGGGCCCGATGGCGGGGGCCGGGCCCGAGATGTCGCTCCTGCGCGAGGTGCGGGATGCTGTGCCGAGCGACGTTCCCGTGATCCTCAACACTGGCGCCCGTGCCGACACGATCGCCGACATGCTCGACGTCGTCGACGGCTGCATCGTCGGATCGTCGCTGAAGGTCGACGGACACACCTGGAACGCCGTCGATCCCGATCGCGCGCGCCGATTCGTGCGGGCGGCGAAGGCCTAGAGGCGTCAAGCTTGGCTGATATGAGCGCCATCACCATCGGTCTCGACATCGGCACCACGGGTGTCAAGGGCATCGCCCTCGACAGCGGCCGCGGCCTGCTTGCGCAGGCGTCCCGCCCTAACTCCCTGGCCTCACCGCATCCGGGCTGGGCCGAGGCTTCGACGGCGCAGTGGTTCGACAATGTCATCGCGATCCTGGAAGAGCTCACCGCGGTCCTCGGTCCCGACGCCTCCCGCGTGGCCGCGATAGCGACGACGGGCATGGTTCCCGCTGTCGTGGCCGTCGACGACTGCGGCGGGGCCCTCCGTCCCGCGATCCTTCAGAACGACGCGCGTGCAGCCCGAGAGGTCGCCGAGCTGACCGAAGAACTCGCCGAACGCGGTGTGCTGATCGTTACGGGGTCACCGGTGACCCAGCAGTCCGTGGCGCCCACCGCCCGCTGGCTGCAGCGGGCCGAGCCCGAGGTGTGGGCCCAGACGCGGGCGCTCGTCGGCTCGTACGACTGGGTGCTCCAGGCGCTCGGCGCGGCACCTCACGTCGAGCGCAACTGGGCCCTCGAGTCTGGTCTGTTCACAATCGAGGGGGAGCGCTTTTCTCCGGCCATCACGGCAGGAGGCCTGGACGACAGGCTCGCGCCGGTGGTCCGCTCCGGCGCGTTAGTCGGCTGCATTTCCGCCGACATCGCTGCGAGGTGCGGGCTGCCCGCGAGTGTGGTCCTCGTCGCGGGGGGTGCTGACCACGTGCTCTCTGCCTACGGTGCCGGGCTTCATGAACCCGGCGACTGGCTCATCAAGCTCGGCGGAGCCGGAGACATCCTCGCCGTCAGTGCGTCGCCCGTGGTCGACGATCGGTTCTACCTCGACGAGCACCCTGTCGACGGGCTCTGGCTGCCGAACGGCTGCATGGCGACCAGTGGCAGCCTCGTGCGCTGGGTGCAGTCCGTGCTCGGCGAGGACGACCTCGCCGCCCTCGATGCGTCGGCCGCGCAGCGTCCCGCGGCCGACGTGCTCTGCCTGCCCTACTTCCTCGGCGAGAAGTCGCCCATCAACGACCCCGATCTGCGGGGTGTGTTTGCCGGTCTCCATCTCGGTCACGACCGCCACGACATCTACCGCTCAGCTCTTGAGGGCATCGCGTTCGGATTTCGGCACAACGCCGAGGTGCTTCGCTCCGCGGGTCTCCCGCTCGAGGCGGCGACCGTCACGAACGGCGGCAGCACGTCGATGTTCTGGAAGAGGATCCACGCCAGCGTGCTCGGCATCCCGCTTCGCACTGTGAAGAATCACCCGGGAGCCTCTCTCGGCGCCGCCATCGCCGCCGCGATCGCAATCGGCGCGCTCGATGACTGGAGCGAAGTCACCCGCTTTGTCGCCGAGGGCGAGGCCGTCGATCCCGATGCCGACCTCGTGGAACGATACTCCGACGCGTACGGGCTGTGGCGCGACCTCTCCGCGAATACCGCTGGCACGATGCGTGCACTATCTCGCAGATAGCGAGCAACGACTCTCCAGGGGCGCTGTGTGAAGGCTGGTGACGAGGGAGTCGGAGATCGATCGGATGGACAAGATGAGTTACAAGGGACAGCCGATCCCGGACCCGCATGTCAGCACACCGACGCCGACGACAGATCTTCTCCCGACGAGTCGGCTGACCCCGCACGAGAAGGAGAAGATGCGTACCACATCTTTCGGCGCCAGCCGCTCCGAGCTGGCCTGAGCTCCCCTCGTCGGGATCTCCGTTGACCGAACCCCCTTACGGTGATTGGCCGAGCCTCGCCTCGTCTTCCGGCCGTTGAGTGAACGTAACGCGTTGAAACGTCCCATGCGACAGGTGCACCGCTGACGGCTGAGGACTTGCCTCCGCGAACTGAGTCCGTTGCGGACCGCTCAGAACGGCGCGTCCTCGACGTCGGGCACGAATCCGATGGTGACGGGTGGTGGGGTGTCGGTGTAGTGGAGTCCGCCGGGGGAGATCCACTCGATCACCCCGCCGGGGTGGTGTTTCACCCGCCAGGGTGTTTCGCCCTTCAGGATGTGGTGTCGTCGACACAGCGCGCAGAGGTTTCGATGATCAGTTGCCCCGCCGAGGGCGAAGTCTTGGCCGTGGTCGACGTCGCAGCGGTGTGTGGGCATGCGGCATCCGGGGAATCTGCAGTGCGGATCTCGCACCCTCAAATGCCTCGTCAGATCCGCCGACCTCGTGTACCGATCGACCGCAAGAACTCCGCCGGTGATCGGATCGGCCAGCACTCGTTCCCATCCGGGGACGGATGCGGCGAGGATTCTCGCGGTGTCGAGGTCGATCGGTGCCCGCCCGACGAGCTCGGCCGGATCATCGGTCACGCCAGCCAGCGCCAGCGCCGGGACGGTGACGTTCACTGTCGCCCGGATCGACGCCAACCCGCCGTGTCCGTCGCCGAGCCCTTCGCCGGTCTCCGTGTCGATGCGGTGGGTGAGGACCATCTCGGTGAGCACGTCGGCACGAACCTGATCCATCGTCCGAGAGTCCACGACGGCTTCGTCCACGGTTTCGCCGTCACCCTCGCTTCCGACCTCAGCCGCGAGCTCAGCCCCGGCCTGAGCGGCGTCCGCGGGCGCGGCTTCCGCCGCCTCTGCGGCGCGTGCGGTGTTGAGGACGTCGCGGGCGATGTGGGTGATCATGTCGTGGATGCCGTGCACCGGCACGGCCGGGCCGCGGAGGAGCAGTTCGGTCATCCCGTCGGCGACGTCCCGCACCCACACGCCCCGCCCTTCCCGCGCGACCTTGTGCCGCTCGGCGAAGGTGGTCGGTTGCACCTGCTCCACGAGCCGCGCGAGCTGCGGTCCGAGCCGCCCCGGCGTGGTCGACGCGGCCCGCTCCAGAGCCTCGGTCTCGAACGCGGCCCGGATGGTCGGGTCGGTGATCTTGACCCCGTGTTCGACGATCGCCCGCACATGCCCGACCGACACCGCCCCTGCCGCGAGAGACTCAAACGTCGCCGCGAACCGATTCACCAGGGTGTGGGCGTCGTTCATCCGCCGCTGCACCGAGCGATCCGGCTGCCGCGCACACGCGCCCAGCTCTGCCGCCAACGCCCGCAACGGCAGTTCCGCTTCGCGGCCGGCGGTGCGGGGGATCTCCGCGACCCGCTCCAGCCCCACGGCTTGAGCCCGCGCGAGCACGCCCATCGCCTGAGCTTCTGCCGCAGCGATAGCGGCCACCGCGGCCGCGTACTCCGCCGCCAACCCTGCAGCCACGGCGTCGACGCCGTCGACGTCGTCGTCGTGCGTGTCACCGCCGGGCTTCGTATTCATATTCGAAACAGTACGCGGGGCCTCCGACATCGAACCCCGGAAAATGACCCCTCAGGGCCCCCGTAGGAGAACTTTCTGGGTTAGAAATCCCTCATCTTCGAGTGCCCACCCGGCCCCGCCCCATCGTCCGTCGGTTCCACCGCCCGAGCGCCCGACACCGCCCCATCCGCGCCCAACCCGCCGCCGAGGGCAAGGGATCGCTCGCGATCCCGCGGCAGCCCCGCCCCGTCGCCCTCTGCGTCGTGCTCGGTGCGTTCGCCCTGTTCCAGCTGGCGCTCGTCGTCGGCGCGCCGCTCCGTGAGTTCGCCTGGGTGGGGCTGACGTCAGGGCCGTCCCATGCCGCGGTAGTCCCAGCCGGCGTCGCGCCAGGCGCCGGCGTCGAGGCAGTTTCGGCCATCGACGATGATGCGCCCGGTGGTGAGTGAGGCGGCGTGCTCGGGGGAGAGCTGCCGCCGGTACTCGTCCCACTCGGTGACGACGAGCACGAGGTCGGCTCCGCGCAGCGCCTCATCGCGGTCGGCGACATACGACAGCTGCGGATGCACCCGTTCGGCGTTCTCGAGAGCCTCGGGGTCGGTCACGGTGACCCAGGCGCCGAGGCCTCGCGGTCGCACGGCCACGTCGAGGGCGGGGGAGTCGCGGATGTCGTCGCTGTGAGGTTTGAACGCGGCGCCGAGCACCGTGATGTTCTTCTTGAACACCGTGTCCCCGAGGGCCTCGACCACCGGCTGCGCGGCGCCGGATGCGGAGGCCCTGTCGGTCGTGAACGAGAGCCGGCCCGACGCGACCCCCGCTTCGAGGATCTCCTGCAGGTACCTGTCCGGAACGGAAGCAGACCCCTCGTGGCCCTCTCGAAACGCTGCGGATCTGTTCGGGTCTTCACCTGCGCGATTCGAGAGGGCCATCGAATGAGTCGAGGCGCGCCAACCTCGTGCAACCCGGGGGGAGAGTGTTGCAGGAGGCACGCCGCTGGGGACGGCGCTGGCGGCCGTCGTGGCCCCACCATCCTGATCCTTCCGCAAAACGCGGCTCGCCATCGACGTGGGCGGCGGACTCACCCGATTTTCACCCGTCCACCGCACCGGGTTGCGGGCGCCGGAGATGACTTTTCAGAGAAGACCACGGCGGTGCGCCGCGACGACCGCGTCCGCGGCGTTGCCGACGTTCAGCTTGCGATACAGCAGTCGAAGCCGCGTCTTCACGGTGTTGATCGAGATATACAGGTTCGCAGCGATCTGGCCGCGGGAGAGTCCCGACTCGAGCATCTGCAGCAACTCGCGGTCTGCCCGGGTGAAGCGCGGCCCGATCTCGGCGGGCGCTCCCTTGTCGCGGTGCTCTTCGAGTGCTGCACGCACGGCGGCCGGCAAGCGAGTGATCTCCGTCGAACTCAGGGGGCGCGCGAGCAGCCTCAGCTCGCCGAGATGCTCCTCGGCCGCTGACGCATCCCGCCGCTCCAGGGCGACGGCCGCCAGCACGGCGTTCGCGGTGATGCGTATTCGTCTCAGGCTGCAGGATCTGTCGAGCAGTCGCGCGGCGGCCTCCGACGCAGCATCCTGGTCTCCGATGTCGAGCAGCAGCCCCGCGCTGACCCACGTGGTGAAGTCGCTGCGGGAATCGGCCCGCGAGAGCTGTTCGCGCGCCTTCTTGGCGTCGCCCCTCAGCGCTGCCGAGAGTGCCCCCACGAGGGGCAGAGCGGATCCGGCGATGCCCTGCCGGCTCTCAGCCCCGGGCCAGCCCGCGCGAGCCGTCGAGTCGATGACGATGTCGAGCTCGGTGGCGGCGCCTCGGCGCACGGCGGATCTGGACTGCAGCCAGAAAAGGAACGGCCAGGTCTCGCGAAGACTCCATCGGGCGATCGGTTCCGCAGAACCGCGATCGAATCGCGGCGATTCGCGGAGCGCCTCCCCCGCGAGATACCGTGCGGCAGCGACGTCCGATTCGACCCACGACTCGGTGCGCGGGAGGTCGTCGAGAACCTGGATCTCTGTGAGAGCGTCGGATGGATCGCCGAAAAAGGCCTGCAGGAGAACGGACCAGCTACACGCCTCTCGCTGGAGGGCGCTGACCTCGCGCGGCACGCGCCACATTCGCGCGCGGTCGAGGTGGGCCTCGGCCTCGGGGAGATCCCCCGCGAGCAGCGCGGTGCTCCCGCGCCACATCGTCATGAACGGGTTCCATCCCTGCGAGGCATCGATCTGGACAGATGAGACCGGCGCCGGTCCCGTTGTCTGAACAAGTTCGAGGGCGCTGCGCGGGGTCCCTGCGGTTCGCAGACGGATCGCCCGGGCCCAGGCGTCGGGCGGCACCCCGATCACGCCCTTGCGTGGTCGACCGGTGTAGGGATTTCCGCCGATGAGGGAGACGAGGATGTCGCGCACCCGCCGTGCGGTGGGATCGGTGGGGCGCTCATGGGACAGAAGTTCCCGGAGCACGTGGGGATCGCAGCGGTAATAGTGCTCGACGGGATGCGAGAGGACCCCGTGGCTGCCGCGCTCCAGACGTGACGAGGTCGAGGACGCATGCGAGAGGGGCGTGAGGCGCCCGAGCGGGGCCGTCATGCGATGGCTCTCGCAGGGCCGAGTGCGGAGGTGTACAGAAGAAGACGGGTCTGCATGATCCATCCGGGGGGGTGCCCCTATGTGGTTAGTCAAGCGAAGTAGAAGCCCAGCGGGTGTCCGCGGTTGTGTCGAAGTCAGGGCAGTGGAGCGCGCCGAGGTCTGTGTAGGTTCTTCTTGAAGTTGTCCCTTTCGCGGATAGTTGTCCGTTCGAGTCGCCTATACGAAGGTGCGCGTGCGTTCGCACGTGATTTTGACGATCTGTTTGGGGATAGCCGATCCCGCTCGCCAGCGGATT
>NZ_QFPF01000025.1 GCF_003248605.1 Microbacterium sp. | reverse complement strand
GCGTGCGGGCGATGACCGCCGCGGACTGGTCCTCCGTCGAGCGCATCTATCGGCAGGGCATCGACGAGGGGGAGGCCACTTTCGAGGTCGACACCCCATCGTGGGAGGTGTTCGAGGCCGCGCGTCCCTCAGCACTCCGATGGGTGGCGGTCGACGACGCCGAAACGGTGCGCGGATGGGCCGCGGCATCCCCCGTTTCGGCGCGGCCCGCGTACCGGGGCGTCGTCGAGCACTCGGTGTACGTCGACCGGGAGGTGCGGGGCGCGGGGGTGGGGCGGATGCTGCTGAATGCGCTCATCGCCGCGGCAGAGGCCGTGGATATCTGGACGATCCAGTCGAGCATCTTTCCCGAAAATGCGGCGAGCCTGCGTCTGCATGAGTCGGCGGGCTTCCGAGTCGTGGGACGCCGAGAGCGCATCGCCCGCTCGGGGCGCGGTGCCCACGCCGGACGGTGGCGCGACACGGTCCTGATCGAGCGGCGGAGTGCGGTGACGGGTTCCGACTGAGGCTACGGCGAATCGTCGACGGGAGTTCACCTCCCGTTCCGCGAGAGCAATAGACAGCCGTCTATGCTTCTGAGAAAGAGAAAGCGAGACAGCATGTCCGACAAGCCCACCGTCCTGTTCGTCTGCGTCCACAACGCCGGCCGCTCCCAGATGGCCGCGGGGTACCTGCGCGCGCTCGCGGGCGACGATGTCGAGGTCCTCTCGGCGGGTTCCGCGCCGAAAGACCAGATCAACCCCGTCGCGGTGGCCGCGATGGCGGAGGAGGGCATCGACATCACGGGCAACACGCCCAAAGTGCTGACGGTCGAGGCTGTCAAAGAGTCGGACGTCGTCATCACGATGGGCTGCGGCGACGCCTGCCCCATCTTCCCCGGCAAGCGCTACGAGGACTGGGAGCTCGACGACCCGGCGGGCCAGGGCATCGAGGCCGTCCGGCCGATCCGCGACGAGATCCGCGGCCGCATCGAGAGCCTGATCGGCGAGCTGCTTCCGGCACGGAGAGCCTCATGACCACCCGCAGGGGCCAGGATGGCCTGCTGTCGGCGGACTCCGTGCTGCAGCGCGC
Organism: Microbacterium sp.; assembly: GCF_003248605.1. Taxonomy (GTDB): domain Bacteria; phylum Actinomycetota; class Actinomycetes; order Actinomycetales; family Microbacteriaceae; genus Microbacterium. The sequence goes on along the minus strand of NZ_QFPF01000025.1, from coordinate 24,821 downwards.
CTCCGAGCGCCTCGCGCAGCACTTCACGGGGATGGTGAACGAGGAGACGGTGGAGCGCATCGTCTTCGAGTCCTACGCCGCCCTCGCTCGAACGGCCTCCGTCTCGGTGCATCTGCCGTCGCTGGCCGAGAAGTTCGCCCGGGACCGCCTCACCGCCCTCGCGCAGTCGAAGGGGCTGATCGCGAAGCCAGTCCCCGAGATCCTCTACGTCTGCGTGCAGAACTCCGGACGCTCTCAGATGGCCGCCGCCCTCACCCGCCACCTCTCCGGCGGGCGGGTGCACGTGCGCTCCGCCGGGTCGCAGCCGGGCGAGCAGATCCTCCCCGAGGTCGCCGAGGTGCTGGCCGAGCTCGGCATCCCCGTCGACGAGGAATATCCCAAGCCCCTCACGGACGACGTCGTGCGGGCGGCGGATGCTGTCGTCACGATGGGTTGCGGCGACGCCTGCCCGATCTACCCCGGCAAGCGGTACCTCGACTGGCAGCTGCGGGATCCCGCCGACCTCGACCTCGACGGGGTGCGCGCGGTGCGCGAGGACATCCGCGCGCGCGTCGAGCAGTTGCTGGAGGAGCTCGTTCCGGCGGACGTCTCGTGACGGCGGTCGGCGCATAGACTTCGGTCTATGGGTTTCGGTGGTGGTTCGGAGGACTGGACGGTGCTCGGCGATCCCACCCGTGCCCGCATCGTCCGCCTGATCCGAGATGCGCCCGATGGTCGGGCGCTGGTGGGCCGTCTGGCGGACGCCCTGGGCCTTCGCCAGCCGACGGTCAGCCACCACATGAAGGAGCTCACGGCGCGGGGAATCGTCGAGCGCCGACCGGAGGGGCGGCGCGTCTGGTACTCGCTCGATCCTCGGCACATCGAGCGCATCGATGCCCTGCTCGGCACGGAGACGCCCGATGCGTCGACGGACCTCGATCTGACGCGCATCGTGGCCGGGCTCGTCGAGCGATACCGCGGAACGTTCAGCCGGCAGACGATCGAGCGCTACGTCGTCGAGAGTCATCGTCTGTTGACACGGAGCAACACCGACGCTCTGATCGGGTCGCGCACCGCGGCGTTCGCGACGGCGCGCCTGGATGCGAGGGCCCGCGCTGATGCGCCGGCCGGCTCGACACCTGCGGTGCTGTTCGTCTGTGTCGAGAACGCCGGGCGCTCGCAGCTGGCCGCCGGAATCCTCCGCCAACTCGCGGGGGAGCGGGTGGTCGTGCGCACCGCGGGCTCGGCGCCCGCGGGAGCGGTCCGCGCGACGATCGTCACGGCGCTCGACGAGATCGGGGTCTCGCTCGGGGGCGAGTTCCCCAAGCCGCTGACCGACGACGCGGTCAGGTCCGCGGACGTCGTGGTGACGATGGGCTGTGGAGACGCCTGCCCGGTCTACCCCGGCCCGAGATATCTCGACTGGGAACTCGAGGACCCGACGGGCAGATCGCTCGAAGACGTGCGCGGCATCCGGGACGACATCGAGGCGCGCGTGCGCGAGCTGCTCGCCGAGCTCCTCCCGTCGTGAGTCCGGTCTGCGCCCACCGGGTGTGCACAGCTGCGGACCTCGTGCCGGCCCCGTCGCGTGTCGCGGCGCGAGGTGCGGCGTGTCGCCCGTTCGGTCCGCAGTTGTGCACGCACACGCAACAACAGGTGGGTCGGGGATGGCGAGGGAAAGGGGCGGAGGATAGGGGATTCGAACCCCTGAGAGCTTTCACTCAACACGCTTTCCAAGCGTGCGCCATAGGCCACTAGGCGAATCCTCCCGCGCCCGCGGACGGGCACGTGACCCCGAAGGGCCGCCGACCATCCTATCGTGCCTGCCGGGCCCCGCCGACCGCCCGGTATCCGCGGCGCAGCAGCGAGCGGGGCACGACGGCGGCCGAGAGGCGGTCGCGCCGATCGGCGCGCGCCGCGAGCCCGGACTGCACGGCGCGCACCGCGTCGGCCAGGTCGGGGGCGTGATCGGCGGCGCCGGCATAGCTCGCGCGCTCGATCGCGCCGACCACGACGCCCATCTCCGCGGCGGGTGCACCGTGCTCGGCAACGAGGCGGCGTCCGAGCGCGCGCGGCGACTCGCCGTTCGGCGAGCTGATGCCGAGATCGGCGGCGGTGTCCACGATCTCCTGCCAGGCCGCGGCCGCGTCGCCCGCGTCCGCCTCGCGCAGCCGCGCACGGCGCCGGACGACACGCCACAGGCCGGGCAGCACGAGGGCGAGGGCGATGGCGATCGTGAGGAACACCGGACCGGTCGGGTCGATCGCGACGCGGGAATCGAGAGGCGCACCCGACTCGTCGAGCCCGTCGGTCATGCCGGGCGCCAGCGAGCTCGAGGGAGCGGGGGATGCTGCACCCCCGGCATCCGGGGTCAGTGAATCGGCCGAGCCCGACACCGCTCCCGAGGCGAACCCGGTCGGCACGCCCAGGCTGTTCGTGGGCTCGAAGGGAACCCAGCCGATCCCGGCGAAGTGCACCTCGGGCCACGCGTGCAGCTGGGAGCTGACGACGGTGTGCACGGTCTGACGGTCGATCTGCTCCTGTGTCGGGGCGCCGGGAAGATAGCCGACGACGATCCTCGAGGGCATGTCGAGCGTGCGCGCCATGATCGCGAACGCCGACGCGAAATGCACGCAGTATCCGCTGCGCTCCTCCAGGAACGCCTGGACGGCCTCGAGGCCGGAGCCGTCGAACCCATCGTTGACGGGGGCGACGAGCGAATACTCGAAGTCGGGGCTTCGGAACCACCGTTGCAGCGCGACGAGCGCGTCATAGTCGGTCGAGGTGCTCGCGGTGACCGCCAGCGCCGTCTCGCGGATCGCGCCGATCGCCTCATCCTCCCCCTCGGGCAGCTGCAGCGAGCGTGAACCAGCCGGCACGCTCGCGTCGGTCTCGCGGATCTGCTCGAGCGTCGGCCGCGGCACCTGGTAGCTGACGCTGTAGTCCTGACCCTGCGGCGAGGACTGGCGGGAGAGCACGGTGCGGTTCTGCTCGATCGTGGACCACTCGCCGTCGAGCCCGTCGATGCCGACGGCGGGGTAGGGGATCGGCAGCCACGGGCTCACGAAGTTGCGCACCTCGATCGTCGCCGTGTACTCGGACACCCGCACATCCGGATCCACGATGACGGGATCGAATCCGGCCTCGAGAGTCGCGGGGACGCCGCGGTCGGGTTCCCACTCGTCGCCGTCGTACTCCGAGAGCGTCACGGCGCGCAGGTAGGGCGGCGCGGGCGCGTCGCTGCGCAGGGTCAGCACCTCGACCTCCTGCGGGCGGCGCAGGTCCTGTCCGAGCTCGAGGCTCGGGTCGATCGTGTTGCCGCGCACCGCGATCACGGTCGAACCGGCCGACTGCGGAGCGGGCATCACGGGGGCGATCGCGACGGCCGCGACGATCGCGGCGGTGCCGACGGCCGCGGCGGTGCCGGCGGGCACCCGGGACGCCCCTCGGGCGCCCGACCCGCTGGAGCGGTCGCGCGTCGCAGTCTCGACGGCGAGCATCAGCAGGATCGCGGCCGCGAAGGCGATGAACCCCACCAGGTCGATGCCCGAGGGCACCGCGATGGAGGGGATGAGATAGACGGCGAGCAGCCCCACCGTCGCGAGAAGGGGCATCCGCGCCGTCACGACGACGTGGTCCATGGCGATCGCGAGGAGCCCCGCGGCGGCGACGATGAGGAAGGCCAGGGCGGGACCGGCATCCAGCGGCGCCGCGCCGTCGCGGATCTGCTGCAGCGCAGCATCCATCAGCAGCGGCACCTGGCGCAGGGTGTCGGGGGTGGGGATCACGCCCAGCAGAGCGGTGCCGCCGCCGAAGAGCACCGTCATCGCGACGAGCCACACGGCAGCTTCGACCACCGACACGATGATCGCGGGCCGGCGCAGCCATCGCACGACGTATCCCGCGGCGAGCACGGCGACGATCATCCCGAGCGCGGTGGCGAGCCAGGCGCCCCCCGAGATCACCCGCAGCAGCGGCATCAGCGCGGTCACGACCGCGAGCAGCACGGCGATCGCGAGCGTCGCCTGCGGCCGACGACGGATGCCGCCCTCAGGCGTGGACACGTCGACCCCCGTGCTCGGCGACTCCGACCCAGACGGACTGCAGATCGAGATCCGGCCCGATCGCCGCGGTATGCCACCCGGAGGCACCCGCCGTGGCGAAGGCGTCGGCGGACGCCGCGGTGCACAGCAGCGCGGGCAGCGCGGAATGGTGGGCGGCGGGGGCGAGGGCTGCGGCGTCGGCCGCGTCGAGCCGACCCGTGATCAGCAGCAGCGGCCCGACCTGGTCGCCCGCGAACAGGCGCGCCACGGCGGGCAGCGTGTCATCGCGCCGGGTCGTGATGGTGGCGAACCGCGTGAGCATGTGGTCGGTCTCATCCGCCGACTCGGTGCCGGGGATGGGGTCGCACAGCGCCTGGCCGTCGGAGTCGCGCACGTGCACGAGGTATCCGTCGCGGGCGAGCCGAAGCACGATCGACACGCACGCCGAGAGCGCGGCTTCGAATCCGGAGTCGGCGCCGGGGGAGTGGCGGGCGGAGGCGTCCCAGCGCACGGCGCTGCGATCGAGCATGACGGTGGCCGTGGGGGTCTGCTCCTGCTCCTCCTGCCGAACCATCAGAGTGTCGCGGTGCGCCGTCGCGCGCCAGTGGATCCGCCGCATCGAATCGCCCGGGGCGTAGGGGCGGGCGATGAGATTGTCGGCGCCCTGACCGAGCTCATCGCTCGCGGCGTGCAGGGTTCCGCCGGACTCGCCCGCGCTGATCGGCACATGATCCAGCGCCGTCGCGGCGGGCGGGACGATCACCCGGGTGTCGCCGGCGACGCGGTGCGTGCGCGCCGCGATGCCGAATGGGTCGCTCGTGCGCACGGAGAGCGGCCCGAGCGGCCACGTGCCGCGGCACAGAGCCGTCGCCGTGTACCTGACGGTCGCGGTGCGGGAGCCGGGCCCGGAAGAGGTGTCGAACGCGTCGATGTCGCCCCGCGCGGGACTGCGGAGGCCTCGCGGCAGCGCGTCGGACCAGCGCGCACCACCGGCCGGCAGCATCCCGCGCATCGTGATGCGAACGCGCACCTCGGTGCTTTCGCCGACCGGGACCATCTCCGGGTGCAGCGTGCGTTCGGCATCGTCGATGCGTCGGCCCAGGTGCAGCACCACGATGCTCGCCACGATGAGGGCGAGCAGCAGGCTGCCGACGTAGAGCAGCTCGACGGTGCCGAGCTCGCCCGCGAGCACGAAGCAGGCGAGCGCGAGGATCAGTGCGCCCGTGCCCCGCAGAGTGAGGGGCCACCACCGACTCATGCGCGGGCGGCGACGGGCACGCGCACGGTCGTCGCGATGCGATCGAGGATCGCCGTGATCGCGTCGGCGCCCCCGCGTGCGCGCGCCCCCGCGATGGTGCGGGAGGGGATCAGGCGGTGGGCGAAGACGGGGTGCAGGAGCGCGATGAGGTCGTCGGGGATGACGAAGGCGCGTCCGTCGAGGGCAGCCCAGACCTTCGCGGCCCGCACGAGCTGCAGGGTCGCTCGGGGGCTCGCGCCCAGGCGCAGATCCGGGTGGTTGCGGGTGACCTGTGCGAGCGCGACGGCGTACTCCTCGACGGCGGGGGAGACGTGCACGGCGCGCGCGAAGGCGATCATCTGCCGCACCTGGGCCGTGTCGACCACCGCGCGCATGCGGTCGAGGGGATTGATCGCGTCGCGCTGGCGCAGCATCCGCGCCTCGGAGGCCGCGTCGGGATACCCCATCGAGATGCGGATCATGAAGCGGTCGCGCTGCGCCTCGGGCAGGGCGTATGTGCCCTCCATCTCGAGCGGGTTCTGCGTCGCGACGACGAGGAAGGGCTCGGGCAGGGCGTGAGAGTGGCCGTCGACGGTGACCTGGCCCTCCTCCATCGCCTCGAGGAGGGCGGACTGCGTCTTGGGGGAGGAGCGGTTGATCTCGTCGGCGATGACGATGTGCGCGAAGATCGCGCCCGCCTTGAACTCGAACTCGCGCTGCACGGGGTTGAACACCGACACGCCGGTGACATCTCCGGGCAGCAGGTCGGGGGTGAACTGGATGCGCCGCACGCTCGCATCGACGCTCTGCGCGAGGGCCTTGGCGAGCATCGTCTTGCCGACGCCGGGCACATCCTCGATCAGCAGGTGCCCCTCGGCAAGCAGCGCGATCAGCGCTGTGCGCACGGCTTGCGGCTTGCCGTCGATCACCTCCGAGATCGACTCGAGAATGCCGGTGGAGAGCTCCGCGAAGCGGTCGGCATCGATCGGTGCTGCGGATTGCTGCATGGGACCCCCTCGAGCGGAACGGGCGAGGACTCGGGTCGTCGTCGGCACCGTTATCCGATCGTAACCTCTGCAGGGGCGCCCAGGGCTGGGAGATCTCTGACCCGAGTGCGGGTTAGACTGGGGGCAGCTCTCCGCGTGACGGCATCCAGGCCAACTCCCCCAGGACGGAAACGTAGCAAGGGTAACCAGGCTCTGCCGGGTGCGCGGAGAGTCTTTCTTTTTCCGCCGGGGCGTATCCATGTCGGTGCGCTCGCAGCAGTGCCGCGCGGCATCCCGCAACCTAGGCTGGTCGCGTGGCGCAGAGCATCTTCATCACGTCCGCCGAGGGGCACTCGGGCAAGTCCTCCATCGCGCTCGGGGTTCTCGACACCCTCAGCCACGCGATGCCCCGGGTGGGCGTCTTCCGGGCGATCGCCCGTTCGACCCTCGAGCGGGACTACGTCCTCGAGATGCTGCTCGATCATGACGGTGTCGACCTCGACTACGACGAGTGCCTCGGCGTCACCTACGACGACGTGCGCGCCGATCCGGATGCTGCGCTGTCGATGATCGTCGAGCGCTACAAGTCCGTCGAGGCGCAGTGCGATGCGGTCGTGATCCTCGGCAGCGACTACACCGACGTCGGGAGCCCCGCAGAGCTGGCGTACAACGCGCGGATCGCGGCGAACCTCGGGGCGCCTGTGCTGCTCGTGCTCGGTGGGCGCGCTGGGCAGGGCCAGACCGAGCAGCTCGGCTCCTCCATCGCCCGCACTCCGGATCAGATGGGCCAGATCGCCGACCTCGCCCTCGTGGAGCTCGCCCACGGACGTGCGGAGCTCTTCGCGGTCGTGGCGAACAGGGCCGACGCCGCCACACTGGAGGGCACCGTCGAGGCCCTGCGCCGATCGCTGACGGTGCACGGGCGGGGCTCGGTGCCGGTGTGGGCGATCCCCGAGGACCTCTTCCTCGTCGCACCCTCCATCCGCGGCATCATGCGCTCCGTCGAGGGGCATCTGCTCTCGGGTGACCCCGATCTGCTGACCCGCGAGGCGCTGGGGGTGGTCGTCGCCGGGATGTCGATGGTCAACGTGCTGCCCCGGCTGTTCGAGGGCGCCGTCGTCGTGATCCCCGCCGACCGGTCCGAGGTGCTGCTGGCGGCTCTGCTGGCGAACGCGTCGGGCACATTCCCCTCGATCTCGGGCATCGTGCTCAACGGCGGCTTCGAGCTGCCGGAGGCCATCACGCGTCTCATCGACGGGCTCGGGTCCACCCTGCCGATCATCACGACCGATCTCGGCACCTACGACACCGCCGTGCGCATCATGAACACGCGCGGACGCCTCGCGGCCGACTCGCAGCGCCGCTACGACACCGCCCTCGCACTGTTCGAGAAGCACGTCGACACACGCGAGCTGCTCGCCGCATTCGGTGTCGCCCGGGCGACGGTGGTCACTCCGCTCATGTTCGAGTATCAGCTCATCGAGCGCGCGCGATCCGAGCGCAAGCGGATCGTGCTGCCCGAGGGCGATGATGACCGAGTCCTGCGGGCCGCAGCGCGGGTGCTCGCGCGCGGCATCGCCGACCTGACGATCCTCGGCGAGGAGATCGAGGTGCGAAATCGCGCGATCGAGCTGGGCATCGACATCCGCGACGCGCAGGTGCTGAGTCCGTTCGACGCCGTCACCGTGCACCGCTTCGCGGAGGAGTATGCGCGGCTGCGCGCCCACAAGGGCGTCACACACGGGCAGGCGGCCGACACCGTGACCGATGTGTCGTACTTCGGCACGATGATGGTGCATCTGGGCCTTGCCGACGGCATGGTCTCGGGCGCGGCGCACACGACGGCGCACACGATCCGCCCCGCGTTCGAGATCATCAAGACGGCGCCCGGCGTCTCGGTCGTCTCCTCGGTCTTCCTGATGGCGCTCGCCGACCGCGTGCTGGTCTACGGCGACTGCGCCGTGATCCCCGATCCCACGAGCGAGCAGCTCGCCGACATCGCGATCTCGTCGGCGGCGACGGCGACGCAGTTCGGCATCGAGCCGCGGGTGGCGATGCTTTCGTACTCGACCGGGGAATCCGGGTCGGGAGCAGACGTCGAGAAGGTGCGCGCGGCGACCGCTCTCGTGCGCGAGCGCGCTCCCGAGCTGCTCGTCGAGGGGCCGATCCAATACGACGCCGCGGCCGACGTCGCCGTTGCGGCCGCGAAGATGCCGGGCTCTCAGGTTGCCGGACGCGCGACGGTCTTCGTCTTTCCCGACCTGAACACGGGGAACAACACCTACAAGGCGGTGCAGCGCTCGGCGGGCGCGGTGGCCATCGGGCCCGTGCTGCAGGGTCTGAACAAGCCGATCAACGATCTCTCTCGCGGCGCGCTCGTCGAAGACATCGTGAACACCATCGCGATCACCGCGATCCAGGCCCAGGGGGAGTGAGCATGAGTGCCATCCTCGTCGTCAACAGCGGCTCATCCTCGTTCAAGTACCAGCTGATCGACGCCGACACCGAAGCCGTGCTCGCCTCGGGTCTCGTCGAGCGCATCGGCGAGTCCGTAGGACATGCCGCGCACACGGTGACGGTGGCGGGAATGCGGACGGATGCGTCGGCCGCCCCGGAACCGACGGTGCTCGACGCGACATTCGAGCGCGACCTGCCGATCCCCGACCACGCGGCGGGGTTCGCGGTCATGCTCGAGGCGTTCGCGCAGGACGGCCCCTCGCTGGCGCAGAGCCCGCCGATCGCGGTCGGGCACCGCGTGGTCCACGGCGGCGCGCGCTTCTTCGAACCCACGCTGATCACGCCTCTCGTCGAGATCAACATCGACGAGCTCTCGGTGCTCGCCCCGCTGCACAACCCCGCCAATCTGCAGGGGATCCGTGCGGCGAAGGCGGCGTTCCCCGACATCCCGCACGTCGCGGTGTTCGACACCGCCTTCCACCAGAGCCTCGCCCCGGCCGCCTACACGTACGCGATCGACCGCGAGCTCGCGAGCGCGCACCGCGTGCGCCGGTACGGGTTCCACGGCACCTCCCACAAGTTCGTCAGCGAGGCGGCCGCCGCCTTCCTCGAGCGACCTGTCGATGCGCTCCGTCAGATCGTGTTCCACCTCGGCAACGGCGCCTCGGTCACGGCGATCGAGGGTGGACGCTCGGTCGAGACCTCGATGGGCCTGACCCCGCTCGAGGGCCTCGTCATGGGCACGCGCTCGGGCGACCTCGATCCGGCGGTGCTGATCCACCTCGCCCGCCGCGCAGACCTGTCGGTCTCCGACCTCGACACCATGCTGAACAAGCGCAGCGGGCTGCTGGGCCTCTCGGGCCGGGGCGACATGCGCGACGTCGTCGCGGGCGTCGAGGCGGGGGACCCCGATGCCACGCTCGCCTTCGAGGTCTACGTCCACCGCCTCCGCGCCTACGCCGGGGCCTACATCGCCCAGCTCGGCGGTGTCGATGTCATCTCCTTCACGGCGGGCGTCGGCGAGAACGCACCGCTCGTGCGAGAGCAGGCGATGGCCACGCTGGCCTTCGCGGGGGTCGAGATCGACCCGGTGAGAAACGCCGTCCGCAGCAGGGAGCCACGGCGGATCTCGACCGATTCCTCCGCCGTCGCGGTGCTCGTCGTGCCCACCAATGAGGAGCTCGAGATCGCTCGCCAGACCCTCGCCGCGACACGCGACTGAGCTCTCCGATCCTGCCGGTACCGGCGTCGCGCTCCGCGGGGCTACGCTGGCACCACGGCACGATGGGGAGCCGCTGATTCGACCCGCGGTGCGCCGCCCGCCTGGAGGTTCTGTGACCGCCGACGCCCTGCCCGACCTCTCCGCCTTCGACGCTGTGCTCTTCGACCTCGACGGGGTGCTCACCCCGACCGCCGAGGTGCACGAGTACGCCTGGAAGACGATGTTCGACCAGCTGTTCGCCGACTGGGACATCACTCCCGCCTACACCGAGCGCGACTACTTCGAGTACCTCGACGGCAAGAAGCGCTACGACGGCGTGGCCAGCCTCCTGCGCAGCCGCGACATCGAGATCGAGTGGGGGGCGCCGTCGGATCCGACGTCGGCCGACACCGTCTGCGGCATCGGCAATCGCAAGAACGAGGTGTTCGCGCGCGTGCTGCGCAGCGAGGGCATCGCGGCCTTTCCCGGGTCGTTGCGACTGCTCGACGTGCTCGCCGCCGCCGGCACGCCGATCGCGGTCGTCTCGAGCTCGAAGAACGCCGAAGAGGTGCTCGCCGCCGCGGGCATCCGCGACCGGTTCCCCGTCGTGATGGACGGCGTCATCGCCGAACGCGACCACCTCGCCTCCAAGCCCGCGCCCGATGTCTTCGTCGAAGCGGCGCGGATGCTGGGGGTCGATCCCGCCCGCTGCGCGGCGGTCGAAGACGCCGTCTCCGGAGTCGCCTCCGCCGCCGCCGGCGGCTTCGCACTCGTCGTCGGCGTCGATCGCGGCGCCGGCGCCGAGGCGCTGACCGCCGCCGGCGCGCACATCGTCGTCTCCGATCTCGACGAGTTCGTGCGCTGACCGGTCGCGACGACAGCATCCTCTCGCCCTTCTGATCCCCCCGCACAAGGAGCATCCGCCGTAATGATCGATCGCGACCGCTTCCCCGTCGACCCCTGGCGACTTGTCGAGACGGCCTACTCCGAGGAGGACACGGGCGTCACCGAGACCCTCTTCGCGGTGGGCAACGGCTACCTGGGCCTGCGCGGAAACCATCCCGAAGGCCGCCGGGCCCACGAGCACGGCACGTTCATCAATGGCCTGCACGAGACGTGGCCCATCCGGCACGCGGAGCAGGCCTACGGCTTCGCCGAGGTCGGCCAGACCATCGTCAACGCCCCCGACGCCAAGGTGATGCGCGTCTACATCGACGACGAGCCGCTCTCGCTCGACATCGCGGACGTGCGCGCGTACCGGCGCGAGCTCGACATGAAGGAAGGGGTGCTGCGCCGCAACGTGCTGTGGTGCACACCGGCGGGCAAGCAGGTCCAGATCGACTTCGACCGCCTGGTGTCGTTCGAGGAGAAGCACCTCGCGGTCATGCGGGTCACGGTCACGGTGCTCAACGCCGACGCGGCCGTGACCGTCTCGTGCCAGCTGATCAACCGCCAGGACGGCGAGGACGTCTACGGCGGCACACCGAAAGCGCCGAAGAAAGCCGGGTTCGACCCGCGCAAGGCCGAGCGCATCGCCGAGCGCGTGCTGCTGCCGCAGGAGTACTGGCAGGACGGCAACCGATCGACCCTGAGCTACCGGGTCAACGCCTCGGGCATGACGGTGGCGGTGGCGGCCGACCATTTCATCGACACCGAGAACGAGTTCGAGGCGCGCACGCTGATCGAGCCCGACATCGCCAAGAACGTCTTCCGCGTCAGCGCCAAGGCCGGTGTGCCGACGACGGTGACGAAGATCGTCACCTACCACTCCTCCCGCGGTGTGCCCGCGCGGGAGCTGGTCGACCGGTGCCGCCGTTCGCTGGATCGCGCCGCGGGCGAGGGGATCGAGCACATCTACGAGCGCCAGCGGCACTGGATGGCGGCGTTCTGGGAGCGCTCCGACGTGCGCATCGGAGGCCACGAGGACCTGCAGCAGGCGACACGCTGGTGTCTGTTCCAGCTCGCGCAGGCCGCGGGCCGCGCCGACGGTCAGGGTGTGCCGGCCAAGGGCGTCTCCGGGTCGGGCTACAGCGGCCACTATTTCTGGGACACCGAGATCTACGTCCTGCCCTTCCTGACCTACACCTCGCCGCTGTGGGCCCGCAACGCCCTGCGCATGCGCACGCTGATGCTCCCCGCCGCGCGCAAGCGCGCGTTCCAGCTCAACGAGGCGGGCGCACTGTTCCCCTGGCGCACGATCAACGGCGAAGAGGCCTCGGCCTACTACGCCGCCGGCACCGCGCAGTACCACATCAACGCCGACGTCACGTACGCGCTCGCGAAGTACGTGCGCGCGACGGATGACGTCGAGTTCCTCTACCGCGACGGGGTGGACATCGCGGTCGAGACCGCGAGGCTGTGGGTCACGCTCGGCTTCTGGCGCGAGGGCGGCGACGAGCCCACCTTCCACATCCACGGCGTCACGGGGCCCGACGAGTACACCACGGTGGTCAACGACAACCTGTTCACCAACGTGATGGCGCGCTTCAATCTGCGCTTCGCCGCCCGCACCGTCCGCGAGATGGAGCAGGACGACCCCGAGGCGTACCGGCTCATGGCCGACCGGCTGCGGCTGGATCCGAGCGAGGCCGAAGGCTGGGATCTGGCGGCCGAGGCGATGCACATCCCCTTCAGCGAGGCCCTCGGCATCCACCCGCAGGACTCGCTCTTCCTCGAACGCGAGGTGTGGGACCTCGAGCACACGCCGGCCGACAAGCGGCCGCTGCTGCTGCACTTCCACCCCCTCGTGATCTACCGGTTCCAGGTGCTCAAGCAGGCCGACGTCGTGCTCGCGCTCTTCCTGCAGGGCAATCACTTCACGGCCGAGGAGAAGCTCGCCGACTTCCAGTACTACGACCCGCTCACGACGGGCGACTCGACGCTGTCGGCGGTCGTGCAGTCGATCCTCGCGGCCGAGGTGGGGTATCAGGACCTCGCGCTGGAGTACTTCCTCGAGTCGATCTTCGTCGACCTCGGCGACCTGCATCACAACGCCGCCGACGGTGTGCACGTCGCGTCCGCAGGCGGCGTGTGGACCGCTCTCGTCTGCGGATTCGGCGGCATGCGCGACCACTACGGCGACCTCTCGTTCGACCCGCGCCTGCCCGCCTCGTGGCCGGAGCTGTCGTTCACGCTGCGCTGGCAGAGCACCCCGCTGCACGTCACGATCACCCGAGACGCGCTCCGGGCGAGCGTCGACGAGGGTGGGGATGCTGTCGCCTTCCGCGTGCGCGGGCAGTCGTACACCGCGACGCCCGGCGCGGAGGTCGTCGTCCCGCTGGCCGACCAGGGTCCGGTGCGACGCGGCAAGCCCTCCCTCGAGCAGTTCGAGGACGTCCGTCGCGAGGACGGCACCCTGCTCTCGGCATCCGTCCCCACGGTGACGACCACGATCCCCGTCATCACGGGATCGGTCGCTGTGGTCTCGGGATCACTGCCGGCATCCCCGGACGACGGCTTCGGCGCGGACACCTGATCACGCCGGAACGGATGTCGGACCCACGCCGTAGGCTGGGGGCGTGACCGCCGCCCTCTACCGCCGCTACCGTCCCGAGACGTTCGCGCAGATGATCGGGCAGTCGCAGGTCACCGATCCGCTGATGACCGCGCTGCGCAACGATCGGGTGGGTCACGCGTACCTCTTCTCGGGGCCGCGCGGTTGCGGCAAGACGACGTCGGCGCGCATCCTCGCCCGCTGTCTCAACTGCGCCGAGGGTCCCACCGACACCCCGTGCGGCACCTGCGCCAGCTGCGTCGAGCTCTCTCGCGCGGGCGGGGGCTCGCTCGATGTCGTCGAGATCGATGCGGCCTCGCACAACGGCGTCGACGACGCGCGCGACCTGCGCGAGCGGGCGATCTTCGCCCCGGCCCGTGACCGGTACAAGATCTTCATCCTCGACGAGGCGCACATGGTCACGCAGCAGGGCTTCAACGCGCTGCTCAAGCTCGTCGAAGAGCCGCCCGACCACGTCAAGTTCATCTTCGCCACGACCGAGCCCGAGAAGGTGCTCGGCACCATCCGCTCCCGCACGCACCATTACCCCTTCCGGCTGGTGCCACCCGGGCCCATGCTCGAGTACGTGCAGCAGTTGTGCACCGAAGAGGGCGTTTCGGTCGAGCCGGGCGTGCTGCCCCTCGTCGTGCGCGCCGGCGGCGGATCCCCCCGTGACACCCTCTCGCTGCTCGATCAGCTGATCGCCGGCTCCGATACCGCGGCCGATTCGCCGACGGTGCTGGTGCGGTACGAGCGTGCCGTCTCGCTCCTCGGCTACACGCACACCGAGCTGCTCGACGAGGTCGTCGACGCACTCTCCGGTGCCGACGCGGCGGCGGCGTTCCAGGCTGTCGACCGCGTGGTGCAGACCGGGCAAGATCCGCGCCGTTTCGTCGACGACCTGCTCGAGCGGCTGCGCGACCTGATCGTCGTCGAGGCCACAGGGCAGGGCGCCGCGGCGGTGCTGCGCGGCATCGGCGCCGACGAACTCGCGCGCATGTCGCGGCAGGCGTCGATCTTCGGAGCCGACCGCCTCTCGCGCGTCGCCGACCTCGTCAGCCGCACGCTCGACGACATGACCGGGGCGACATCCCCGCGCCTGCAGCTCGAGCTCATGATCGCGCGCGTGCTCGCGGCGGCTCCCGCCGGCGCACAGGCCGCGGCCGAGCGCATCGGCCCGTCCGACGAGGCCCCTGCTCCGGCTGCGGCGCCTCGTGCCGCGGGGGTCACGCCCGCTCCCGCGGCACCGGCGGCCGCTGCGCCCGTGGCCGCTCCGCCTGTGGCCGCTCCGGCTGAGGCCGCTCCGGCTGTGGGGGCGACGCCGCAGCCGACTCCGAACGTGCGAGAGGCGGCCGCTCCGGCCGTGCCGCCCGTTCCCGCGGCACCCGCCGCGCCTGCGGCCGCGCCGCCGCCGCCGGCGGCCTCGCCTGCGTCCTCGCCCGCCCGCGCCGCCCGTCCGGTCCCCGAGGGGCCCCTCACCCTCGCCCATGTTCGCGACGCATGGCCCGAGGTCCTCTCGAATCTCGAAGGCCTGAGCCGCTCCTCGTGGTTGGTGGCGAGCAATGCGCGCGTGCAGGCCTACACCGGCGACGTCCTCACGCTCACCTTCCAGAGCCAGAGCGATGTCGCCAAGTTCAAGCAGCGCACGGCGGGCGCCGGCGCCAGTGAAGACCTGCGCACCGCCATCGACCATGTCCTCGCCGTGCGCGTCAAATTCATTGCGCGTCTGGACGCCGACGGACAGGCGCCGCCCCCCCCGCCGGTCGACGAACCCGAGCCCGAGCCCGGACCGCCCGAGAGCGGCGCGTGGGCGAGCCCGCCCTCTTCGGACGGCGGCGTCGCGCGCACCGCGACGCCCGGCCGCGGGCCGGCCGCGGGTCATGCCCCGGCACCCGCGGCACGGGCGGCAGGTGCCATCGAGCCCGCCCCGGTGACGGAGTGGGCCGTCGCCCCTATTCCGACCTCTCCCGCCGATGAGGCGCCCGCGTCGCCTGCGGGTTCGTCGGCGTACGCCTCGTCCGCGCCCAGAGGTACGGTCATCGCGCCTGTGCGCTCCGTGCCCGCGCAGTTCGCCGTCGACGTCGAGCCCGAAGAGGCCGCAGCATCCCCCCTCGCGCCCGAGGCCGCCGCCCCGCACGAGGGCGACGTGATCGCCGACTCCGTACCGCCGGTCGATACCGATGACGAGGCAGACGAGGCCGACATCGACGTGCGAGGTCCGGCGGCCCCGGTGCGCGTGCCCCCTGCCCGCTTCGCACCCTCGCCCGTCGGCGTCGAGCGCTATGGCGAGGCCGTCGTGCGACAGGTTCTCGGCGCGCACTTCGTGCGCGAGGAGCGATTCGAGCCCCCGACGAGGTTCACCTGATGTACGACGGCATCGTCCAAGACCTGATCGACGAATTCGGGCGTCTGCCCGGCATCGGTCCCAAGTCTGCGCAGCGCATCACCTTCCATATCCTGCAGACACCGTCCTTCGACGTGGCACGTCTCGCGACCCTGCTCGCCGAGGTACGCGAGAAGGTGCGGTTCTGCGAGATCTGCGGCAACGTCGCCGAGCAGGAGCGGTGCAGCATCTGCCGCGATCCGCGTCGGCATCCCGAGGTCATCTGCGTCGTCGAGGACGCGAAGGACGTCGCGGCCATCGAGCGCACCCGCGAGTTCCGCGGCCTGTACCACGTGCTGGGCGGCGCGATCAGCCCGATCGACGGCGTGGGCCCCGACGATCTGCGCGTGACCGAACTCATGACGCGTCTCGCCGACGGCACGGTGCACGAGGTCATCCTCGCCACCAACCCCAACCTCGAGGGGGAGGCGACCGCCACCTACCTCAGCCGGCTGCTGCTCGCGCTCGAGGTCCGCGTCTCGCGGCTCGCATCGGGCCTCCCCGTCGGCGGCGACCTCGAGTATGCCGATGAGGTCACCCTGGGGCGCGCGTTCGAGGGTCGCCGCACTCTGTAGCGGCGGCGCGAGGACGCGCCTTTTGCGCCCTTGCGCACCTGCGCCCCCCTGTGCCCTGTGGGCAGGGCAGAGCGCTGCGCCGCACGTGTCCGACGCAGGAGATGAGCCGAGAACAGGAGATTTCGGCTCGGTTGCTCCTGTTTTCGCCGCATCTCCTGTTCTCGCACCTGGCGGACAGCCCCGCCCGCGGCGGTCAGCGCAGCACCTCGACCAGAACGACCCACGCCACGATGATCGCGGCCACGATCGCGATGAGCGCCCCCGCGGCGGTGACGGCGAGAGCCCCCGGAGCGCCGCCGATCGCCATCGACCCGCCGACGAGGTAGGCGAGGATCGGCAGGAACCCCAGGAGCGACTTGGCCAGCCGCGCGCGGGCCGCGGGCTCGGGATCGGTGAAGATCGCCACGCTCGCGTTCACCTGGAACACCCCCGCGAACAGGGCCGCAGCGATCAACACCACGCCGTAGGCCGCCGGGTGGATGCCGGGCACCAATGCCGTGCCCGACGCGACGATCGCGAGCACGAGCGCGGCGATGCCCGCGGCAAGTCGCGCCGTCAGCGCGCGGGAGGCGATGATCTCGCGGATGTTGACGCTCATCGCCACGATCACGAGGCCGGCGAGGGCGGCCGTCGCGCCGAGCATCGCCACATTGAATTCCGACCACAGCGCCAGATCGTCCGTCATGCCCGAACTGTAGCGCCTGGTCTCGCCGCGTCGCGGGCTCCGCGTCCGTCGCGAGCTCAGCGCCGCACGCGGGCGCGGGAGCGGATCACCCCGCCGAGGGTCGCGCGCACCGGCTGTCCGAGATAGATGCCGAGCGAGGCGCCGACGGCGAGACTCACGCCGATGACGGCCGCGCTTGCGAGGGTGCCGAAGCCCGGGCCGAGCAGGTCGGGCGACTCGCTCGCGTCGACGATCGTGAGAAGCCCGCGGAACACCGCGGCTCCCGGCACCATCGGCAGGATGGCCGCCGTCGTGATCGCGACGGACGGCACGTGCAGGCGGTGCGCGGCGACGATGCCGAGGAAGCTGCCGGCGAAGGCCCCGATGCCGCTCGCGGCGGCCGCATCGAGTCCCGTTGCCGAGGCGGCGAGAAAGCCGAGCCAGGCGACGAGGCTCAGCACAGCGCTGGTTGCGACGATGCGAAGCCCCGCACCGTTGTAGAGCGCGACGGCGATCGCGATGAGCACCGCCCCGGTCAGCTGCAGGGGCACGGTCCCGAGCGGCAGCGCCTCGCTCGGGGCGGCCATGCCGATCCCCGCGACGAGGGCCACCTGCAGGGCCGCGAGGATGCCGAGCACGACACCCAGGGTCTGCATGGTCAGCTCGAGGATACGGCCCAGGGCGGTGAGGGCGAACCCGTCGATCGCGTCCTGCGCGGCGCCGACCACCGTGAGGCCGGCGAGCATCAGCACGATGCCCGACGCGACGATGACCGAGGGGCGGACAGCATCCGCCGCCACCAGTCCGGTGAGAGCGAGCAGCGGCGCCGCGGCGGCGACCATGGTCAGTACGAAGGCGCCCGCGATCTGGCTGAAGAAGAAGGGCACCCGCGCGCGGGCGAGGGCGAACTGGGTGAGGGCTGCCAGAGCCGCCGCGACGCCGGCGATCGCGACGACGGCGGGCGTCGCGCCGAACATGACGGCGACACCCACGGCCAGCAGCGCCTGCGCCGCGATGACGGCGACCGGCGGATAGCGGAACGCCGCGCGCCGGATCGCCCGGTAGCGTTCGCGGGCCGTGTCGATGTCCAGTCCCTGCCGGATGTCGACCACGAGCGCCTGCAGGTGGCGCAGCTTGTCGTGGTCGGGAGCGCTCTGACGCACGACTCGCATGAGCGTGATGGGCCGCGTCGCCCCGCTGCGGTGGTGAGCCGCCGTGATCGAGTTGTACGTCACGTCGATGTGCACGGGGGACAGGCCGTACGCACCGGCCACGCGCACGATCGTGAGGGTGACTTCGCTCGCCGGGGCACCGGTTGTCAGCATCGTCTCGCCGATGCGGACCGCGAGGTCGATGATGCGCACCGCCATCGCGTCGTCGATGACCGGCAGTGCTTCGGTGAGGGCGGCGGAGGGATCCTCGGTGCGGACGAGGTGGCGGAGCGGGGACAGCAGGGTGCGGCTGCGGCGAGGCGACATGAGGGCAGTTCTCTGGAGCGGGGTGGGGCCGAACAACCCTACGTCGCGCACCTGACCGAACACATGGACGGGCGGGCATGCGCGCATCCGTAGAATGGCACGGGCGGCACACGCACCGATCGGCCGCCCACAACCGGGAGAATCCATCGTGGCGTTGGTCGTGCAGAAATACGGCGGCTCATCGGTCGCCGACGCCGAGAGCATCAAGCGTGTCGCCAAGCGCATCGTCGATTCGCGCCGTGCGGGCAACGACGTCGTCGTCGCCGTCAGCGCGATGGGCGACACGACCGACGAGCTGCTCGATCTGGCGAACCAGGTCGCGCCGATCCCCGCCCCGCGCGAGCTCGACATGCTGCTCTCCAGCGGCGAGCGCATCTCGATGGCGCTCTTGGCCATGGCAATCCACTCCATGGGCTTCGAGGCGCGCTCTTTCACCGGCAGCCAGGCCGGAATGATCACGGATGCCACGCACGGCGCCGCCCGCATCGTCGATGTCACCCCGATCCGGCTGCGCGAGGCGCTCGATGAGGGCGCGATCGTCATCGTCGCCGGCTTCCAGGGCTTCAACCGCGACACCCGAGACATCACGACGCTGGGGCGCGGGGGATCCGACACGACCGCCGTCGCGCTCGCCGCCGCGCTCGAGGCCGATGTGTGCGAGATCTACAGCGACGTCGACGGCATCTTCACCGCAGATCCGCGCATCGTGCCCAAGGCGCGCAAGCTCGACGTCGTCTCGAGCGAGGAGATGCTCGAGCTCGCCGCCAACGGGGCGAAGGTGCTCTACATCCGCGCGGTCGAGTACGCCCGACGCCACGGCGTGCTCATCCACGCGCGGTCGACCTTCAGCTCGAGCGAGGGCACGCTCGTGCTCGACGAGACGCGCCGCGCGGCGCACGGAAAGCAGGGAGAGGGCATGGAAGAGCCGATCGTCGCGGGTGTCGCGACCGACCTCGGGCAGGCCAAGGTCACCGTCATCGGCGTGCCCGATGTGCCCGGCAAGGCCGCCGAGATCTTCAAGATCGTCGCGCGCTCCGGTGCGAACGTCGACATGATCGTGCAGAACGTCTCCGCCGCGGCCACGGGACGCACCGACATCTCGTTCACGCTCCCCAAGGGCGACGCGGCCACGGCCCTCAAGGCGCTCGCCGCCGAGCAGGCATCGGTGGGCTTCGAGAGCCTCGTGCACGACGACCAGATCGGCAAGCTCTCGGTGGTCGGCGCCGGCATGCGCACCCACTCGGGTGTGTCGGCGACGCTGTTCGAGGCGCTCAGCATCGCGGGTGTCAACATCGAGATGATCTCGACGTCCGAGATCCGCATCTCCGTCGTCGTCCGAGCCGACGATCTCGCCGAGGCCGCGCGCGTCGTCCACACCGCCTACGGGCTCGACGGCGACACCGACGCCACCGTGCACGCCGGCACCGGCCGCTGAGCCGCGCGGGCGCGGTCTTTCGCGCTCGGTATGATCGTCGGCATCCCCCCGAACCGAGGAAGCACCGCCATGACCCGTATCGCAGACTCCGGAATCTCCGTCGCCATCGTGGGTGCCACCGGCCAGGTGGGCACCGTGATGCGTGAGATCCTGATCGAGCGCTCCTTTCCGATCCGCGAGCTGCGTCTGTTCGCCACCGCGCGCTCGGCCGGCACGGTGGTCGACTTCGGCGGTCACGAGATCGAGATCGAGGATGTCGCGACGGCCGACCCGGCCGGCATCGACGTGGCGCTGTTCTCGGCGGGCGCGACCGGCAGCCGCGCGCACGCACCCCGCTTCGCCGAAGCCGGTGCGACGGTGATCGACAATTCCAGCGCGTGGCGCATGGATGCCGAGGTGCCCCTCGTCGTCAGCGAGGTCAACCCCCACGCCATCGAGCGGGCCGTCAAGGGCATCATCGCCAACCCCAACTGCACGACCATGGCGGCGATGCCCGTGCTCAAGCCCCTCGACGCCGAGGCGGGCCTCGAGCGCCTGATCGTCAGCACATATCAGGCCGTCAGCGGCTCGGGCCTTGCGGGCGCCAACGAGCTGCTCGGTCAGGTCGAGGGTGTGCTCGCCCAGGGCGACACACTGCGTCTGGTCCACGATGGCTCCGCCGTCGACTTCCCCGTGCCGGAGAAGTACGTCGCCCCGATCGCCTTCGACGTCATCCCCTTCGCCGGAAACCTCGTCGACGACGGCGACAACGAGACCGACGAAGAGAAGAAGCTGCGCAACGAGAGCCGCAAGATCCTCGAGCTGCCCGATCTACGCGTCGCGGGCACCTGCGTGCGCGTGCCCGTGTTCACGGGGCACTCGCTCTCGATCCACGCCGAGTTCTCCCGTGCGATCACCCCCGACCGGGCGCGCGAGATCCTCGCGGATGCTGCCGGGGTGACACTGCAGGAGGTTCCCACTCCGCTCGAGGCCGCGGGCAAGGACCCGAGCTTCGTCGGCCGCATCCGCGCCGACCAGTCCGCCCCCGAGGGGCGCGGCCTGGTGTTCTTCATCAGCAACGACAACCTGCGCAAGGGTGCGGCGCTGAATGCCGTGCAGATCGCCGAACTCGTCGCGGCGAAGCTCGCCGCGACCGCGGCGGCCTGAGTCCGGCCCGCCCGCTCCGCTCCCGGCGCGCGGTCGGGGCCGGTCGCGCGCCGAACTAGGATGGTCGGGTGACCGAAACCGTCGACGTCGTACTCATCGGTGGCGGCATCATGAGCGCCACCCTGGGTACCTTTCTCGCAGAGCTGCAGCCCGACTGGAAGATCACCGTCTTCGAGCGCCTTCACGATGTCGCGCTCGAAAGCTCCAATGCCTGGAACAACGCGGGCACGGGCCACGCGGCGCTGTGCGAGCTGAACTACATGCCCGCCGGCCCCGACGGGTCCGTCGATCCGGCGAAGGCGGTGGCGATCAACGAGCAGTTCCAGCAGAGCCGGCAGTTCTGGTCCTCGCTCGTCGAGCGCGGGGTGCTCGATGCCCCCTCCACCTTCATCAATGCCACGCCGCACATGACCTTCGTGCGGGGCGAGAAGGATGTCGCATACCTCAAGAAGCGCTACGAGAGCCTTCGCGAGCAGCCCCTGTTCGCCGGCATCGAGTACAGCGAGGATTCGCGGGTGATCCACCAGTGGGCGCCTCTGCTGATGAAGAAGCGGCGCAAGAGCGACGAGCCGTTCGCGGCGACGCGGGTGCCGGCCGGCACCGACGTCGATTTCGGGGCCCTCACCCGTCAGCTCTTCGACGATCTCCGCGAACGGGGAGCGGATGTGCGCACCAACCGCGAGGTGCGAAAGCTCAAGCGGCAGCCGGATGGCACATGGCTCGTGACCTACCGCGACTCCATCGGCCGCACGCCGGGACAGATCAAGGCGCGCTTCGTCTTCGTGGGGGCGGGCGGCTGGGCGCTCAAGCTCCTGCAGCGCTCGCGCATCCCCGAGATCTCGGGCTACGGAGTGTTCCCGATCGGCGGCCAGTGGCTGAAGACATCCAACCCCGCGCTCGTCGCTCAGCACCGCGCCAAGGTGTACTCCCAGGCATCCGTCGGGGCGCCGCCGATGTCTGTGCCCCACCTCGACACCCGCGTCGTGGACGGCGAGACCTCGCTGCTGTTCGGCCCGTTCGCGACCTTCAGCCCGAAGTTCCTCAAGAACGGCTCGATGCTCGACATCGTGACCCAGGTGCGCCCCGGCAACATCCTGCCGATGCTCAAGGTCGCCATCGACAATCCGTCGCTGATCACCTACCTCGTCGGTGAGCTGATGAAGTCGCACAAAGACAAGGTCGAGAGCCTGCGTGCCTTCATGCCCACCGCGCAGGACGAGGACTGGGAGCTGCTGGATGCGGGCCAACGCGCACAGGTGATGAAGAAGGACCCCAAGAAGGGCGGCGTCCTCCAGTTCGGCACCGAGGTGGTCGCCGCCGAGGACGGCTCGATCGCGGGGCTGCTCGGCGCATCGCCGGGGGCCTCGACGGCCGTGTCGATCATGCTGGGCCTGCTCCAGACCTGCTTCCCCGACCGCATCGAGCAGTGGCAGCCGCGCCTGAAGGAGCTCATCCCGAGCTACGGCACGACTCTGAATCCGGATGCCGCGGCCGCTCGGGCGTCGATGACCGAGACCGCGAAGGCACTCTCGATCAGCGCCTGAGCCGCGTCGGTGACAGAGGTCGCCTGCTCGTAGACTCGGGCGGTGGCCAAACTGTACTTCCGCTACGGTGCGATGAACTCGGGCAAGTCGACCGCCCTCCTGCAGGCCGCGTTCAACTACGAGGAGCGCGGACAGCGGGTGCTGCTGGCGAAGCCCGCGATCGACACGAAGGGCGCCGATCAGGTCGAGTCGCGGCTCGGCGTCTCACGCCGTGTCGACTTCCTCATCGGTCCGGACGACGACGCTCGCGCGCTGTTCGAGCGGCATCGCGAGCGGGTGAGGCACGCGGCCGACGATGAGCTCCTGCCGGAGGGGAGGGTGTCGGATGTCGCGTGTCTCCTGGTCGACGAGGCGCAGTTCCTCCTCCCTCGCCACGTCGATGATCTCTTCCGGATCGCGATCGAAGAGGACATCCCGGTCCTGGCCTACGGCATCCGCACCGACTTCCTGACAGCGGCCTTCCCGGGCTCGCGCCGGCTCCTCGAGATCGCGCACGCCCTCGAAGAGCTCAAGACGATCTGCCGCTGCGGCCGCAAGGCCGTCTTCAACGGTCGCGTGGTGGCGGGGCGGTTCGTCTTCGACGGCGACCAGGTCGCGATCGACGCGGCGACCGCAGCGCTGCGCGACGAGCACTTCGTCACCTACGAATCCCTCTGCGGCGCCTGCTACCTCGAGGAATCCGGGGGCCGGCTGGGGGTCGCCGGCGCGTGAGGGGCGCGGACGGGCTGAGTAGGCTGGAGGGCATGCGTGTACTCCTTGCCGGCGGTGCCGGATACATCGGCGCCCACACCGCGGTCGCCCTTCTCGATGCCGGCCACGAGGTCGTCCTGCTCGATGATCTCTCGGGCACGCACGCGGCGGCCGCCGAGCGCGTGGAGCGGATCACGGGCCGGCCGGCACCTCTCGTGGTGGGCGATGCGAGCGACGATGCCGTGGTCGAGGATGTCTTCGATCAGCACGGGCCTTTCGAAGCGGTCATCCACTTCGCCGCCTTCAAGGCGGTGGGGGAGTCGACGCAGAAGCCCCTCGACTACTACGCGAACAATCTGGGCACCACGTTCGCATTGCTGCGGGTGGGACTTGCCCACGGCATCCGCTCGTTCGTGTTCTCGAGCACCGGCACGGTGTACTCCGACCCGGCCGATCTGCCCTTCACCGAGACGTCGACGACGAGCGTCGATCTATCCAATCCCTACTCGAAATCCAAGCGCATGAACGAGGTCGTACTCGAGGACGTCGCCCGGGTCAACCCCGATCTCAACGTCACGGTGCTGCGGTATTTCAATCCGGTCGGCGCGCACTCGAGTGGCCTGATCGGCGAGGATCCCGCCGGCATCCCGAACAACCTGATGCCGTTCGTCTCGCGCGTCGCCATCGGCGCGCTCGATCGCATCGGCGTCTTCGGCGACGACTACGACACCCCCGACGGCACGGGCCTGCGCGACTACATCCACGTCGTGGACCTGGCCGAGGGGCACGTCGCCGCGCTGGAGAAGGCCAGCCCGGGCCACGTCGTGTACAACCTGGGCACGGGGGTGCCGGTGAGCGTGCGCGAGCTGATCACTGCGTTCGAGAAGGCCGTCGGGCGCGAGCTGCCGCAGCAGACACTCCCGCGCCGCCCCGGCGACGTCGCGGCGACCTACTGCGATCCCGCCAAGGCGGCGGTCGATCTCGGCTGGAGGACCCGGCTGGGCATCGACGACGCGTGCCGCGACTATTGGCACTGGCAGCAGCAGAATCCCGCGGGCTACGCGGGAGCCTGATCTGCCTGTTGCGTGGTCAGACCACACGCGCTAGCGTGGCCTGACCACACAAGCAGCGGAGCAGCATGCAGAACAGGACGCCGGAGTCACCCAAGGCCTGGGAGGTCGTGCTCGAGCACATCGAGCGCGGCCTGATCGATGGACGATTCGCTCCCGGTGACCGTCTGCCCGCCGAGCGGGAGCTCGCCGCCAGCCTCGGCGTGGGCCGATCGAGTGTGCGCGAGGCCTTGCGCGTCCTCGAGGTACTGGGGCTCGTGCGCACCGGAACGGGGTCGGGTCCCGCGGCCGGGGCGATCATCATCGCGACCCCGCAGGGTGGCATGGCGGCCCTCCTGCGGCTGCAGGTCGCTGCGCAGGGCTTTCCGCTGCACGACATCGTCGAGACGCGACTGCTGCTCGAGACCGCCGTCGTCGAATCCCTCGCCGCCGATCCCGAT
>NZ_QFPF01000024.1 GCF_003248605.1 Microbacterium sp. | reverse complement strand
CGAGATCGACGAGCTGCGCCGGCACGTCGACCGGCTCAAGCTCGAGGAGTTGGCGCTGAAAAAGGAGAAGGACGACGCGACGAAGGAGCGGCTGGCCAAGCTCCGGGAAGACCTGAAGGCGCAGCAGGCTCGCCTGGGCGAGCTGCAGGCGCGGTGGGAGCGTGAGCGCGCGTCGCTGAACCTCGTCGGCGACCTCAAGACCAGGCTCGATGCCGCGCGCGTCGATGCCGAACGCGCCCAGCGCGAGGGCAACCTGGAGAAGGCGTCGCGGCTGCTCTACGCCGAGATCCCGGCGCTGGAGCGGCAGCTGATCGAGGCCGAGCGCGCCGACGCGTCGACTGACGGCGAGGGCCGGATGGTCAATGACCAGGTCACCGACGAAGACATCGCGGCGGTCATCGCGGCCTGGACGGGGATCCCCGTCGGCCGGCTGCTGCAGGGCGAGACCGAGAAGCTGCTGCACCTCGAGGCCGAGCTCGGCAAGCGCCTGATCGGGCAGAAGGAGGCGGTGAAGGCCGTCTCGGACGCCGTCCGTCGCTCGCGGGCGGGCATCAGCGACCCGAACCGTCCGACGGGCTCGTTCCTCTTCCTCGGCCCGACGGGTGTCGGCAAGACCGAGCTGGCGAAGGCGCTCGCGGAGTTCCTCTTCGACGACGAGCACGCCATGGTGCGCATCGACATGTCGGAGTACGGCGAGAAGCACTCCGTCTCGCGCCTGGTCGGTGCCCCTCCCGGGTACATCGGATACGAGCAGGGCGGTCAGCTGACCGAAGCCGTGCGGCGGCGTCCGTACTCGGTCGTGCTGCTGGACGAGGTCGAGAAGGCTCACCCCGAGGTCTTCGACGTGCTGCTTCAGGTCATGGACGACGGGCGCCTGACCGACGGTCAGGGCCGCACGGTCGACTTCAAGAACGTGCTGCTCATCCTGACGTCGAACCTCGGCTCGCCGATCCTCATCGACCCGACGCTCTCGCTCGAGCAGAAGCGCGAGGCCGTGCAGGGGCTGGTGCGCCAGGCGTTCAAGCCCGAGTTCATCAACCGGCTCGATGACATCGTGATCTTCCAGGCCCTCACGCAGGACGACCTGGCCCAGATCGTCGAGCTGGCCGTGTTCGCGCTGCAGCGCAGGCTCCGCGATCGCCGGCTGACGCTCGCGGTCACCCCCGACGCCCGGGCGTGGCTCGCCGAGCGCGGGTACGACCCCGCGTTCGGTGCCCGTCCGCTGCGCCGACTGATCCAGTCCGAGATCCAGGACCGCCTCGCGATGGCGATCCTGGGCGGCGGGGTGCGCGACGGCGACGTCGTGCGGGTGGACGTCGCCGCCGACGGGTCCGCGCTCGTGCTGACCAGCGACGGGCCGGCGGCGACAGCATCCCCGTCATCCGATGACGATGTCATCGAGGCGGAGCTGATCGAGGACTGACCCCGGCGGCCCCGGCCCGGGCCCGCCCGACCCCGCCCGCGCCCGGGCGCCCGCGCCCGACCGCCAGCGGGCCCGCGCACGCCCGCGCGGGCCCGCTGGCCAGCGCCAGCCCGCGAACCCACATTTTTGCAGCCAGCCACCAATCGACGTGTGGTGGCTCGCTGCAAAAATGTGGGTTCGGTGGGTAGCGGGAGGGTGGACGTCGCCGGGGAGCAGGGGACGTGGGTGAGCGCGGGGCGGCGGATGGAGGGCGCCGGGAAGCGCCGGGCGCGCGGGGGCGTGGAGCTTCGACCGCGCGCGCCGCCGCCGGTAGGGTGGCCGGGTGATCGAGAGCACAGAGCGGGGGGATGCTGTGGCCACAGCATCCCGCGCATGAGAAGCGCCGCGGCGCTCTGGCGCTCGTGCCACCCGGGCCCGACGGTCGTCGTCTCGACGCTGTCGCTGCTGCTCGGTCTGGCCGCCGGAGTCTCGCCGGGGGCGCTCGCGCTGCTGGTGGGCGCGGTGTTCACGGGTCAGCTCTCGATCGGCTGGTCGAACGACGCGATCGACGCCGGCCGGGATCGCACCGTCGGCCGTACCGATAAGCCGATCGCGCGGGGCGAGATCGGCGTGCGGACGGTCTGGGTCGCGACCGCCGCCGCGGTCGCGGCCGCCCTCGTGCTCTCGGCGCTGCTCGGCCCCGGTTTCCTCGTCGCGCACGCGGCGTTCCTCGTGTCGGCGTGGGCGTACAACATCGTGCTCAAGCGCTCGGTGTTCTCACTCGCGCCGTTCGTGCTCAGCTTCGGGATCTTCCCATCGCTGGCGACCCTCGCGGCGGACCCCGCGCGCCTCGCCCCCGCGTGGGCATGGATCGCCGGCGCCGCCCTCGGCGCGGCCGTGCATCTGACCAACGTGCTGCCCGACCTCGACGACGATGCCCGCACGGGCGTGCGCGGCCTGCCGCACCGCATCGGCGCCCGCGCCTCGGCGGTCACGGCGTTCGCGGCGGTCGCGATCGGTGCGCTCGCCGTGCTCGTCGGCGGTTGGGTGCTGCAGCCCTCGCTTCTTGCAGCGGTCATCTCGATCGCGGGCTGCGTCCTCGTGCTCGCTGTCGCCGCGGCGGGGCTCCTGCGTGCCCTGCGCGCCCCCGACCGAACCGTGTTCCGTCTTGTCATGGTGTCGGCGCTACTGCTCGCACTGCAGCTCGCAGCCACGAGTGCGGGCCTGTAACACCCGCCGCACCCTCATCCCGGGTCGAGGCCCATCGAGTATGCCCGCGCGAGAATATCCGCCGCGGGAGAGCGCAGAATGCCGCGCAGCGCCGTCGTCTGCGCACGATGAGCGAGAGGTCCGACGGCGCGCCCGATGACGGTGTTGGCCGCCGCGATTCGCGCCGAGGTGGTTGCGGCGCGGCGCCGGCGGCGATCCCACTCGCGCAGCTCTGCGTCGGGAGCATCGCCGGAGTGCACCCACGACGCGAGCAGCGGGGCGAGGGTCGCGGCGTCGACGAGGCCGAGATTCATGCCCTGTCCGCCGATGGAGCTCACCTCGTGCGCGGCGTCGCCGATCGCGAAGACGCGCCCGTCGCGCATGTGCGGCACGAGCGCGCGGCGCACACCGAAGGTCGTCGCCGCGGTCACGACGGTCGCCGCCTGCGTCGAGCCCGCGCGTCGTGCGATCGCACCGCGCAGCCACCCGGCGGGATCGGCATCGGCATCCCGGGCCCCCTGCCAGGCGACGAAGCGCCGCATCCCCTCCGGCAGCGGGAAGGACTCGAGCACCCCGTCCGGGTGCAGGTGCACAACCGCGGTGGGGCCCTCCCCGGTCGCGTCCGGCGCGTCCGTCATGACGTACCGGTCGGGATAGGTGCGGGTGCGCGCGGCGGCGGTCAGAGAGGAGACGGCACGGCCCGCCGAGCCGGTCGCGATGACCACGATCCGGGCGTGCTCCACCCCGTCGGCCTCACCCCGGCGCACGCGCAGGCGCACCGATCCGTGGCCGTCCTCCACGCGCTCCACGGCGCATCCCCGCACAACGGCCGAGGCGCCCCACGCGACAGCGGTCTCGGCGAGGGCTCGTTCAGTGGAGGACTGCGGGAGGGTCGCGACATAGGGATGCCGCGCTCCCGCCCGGTCGAAGCGCACGACGCCGAGCGAGCCCGCGGCGCGGGCCTCGCCGCGGGTCACCCGCAGGGCGCAGTCCAGGATGCGTGCGGTCGCGCCCGACGCCTCGAGCGCCGTCAGGGCGGCCGCGTGCACGCCGACGGCGCGGCTGCCCGCCGTCGGCCGGGCGCGGCGCTCGAGAACCGTCGCATCGACGCCGAGGCGGGCAAGCTCCGCCTGCAGCAGAGTGCCCACGGGCCCCGACCCCACGATCGCGACGTCGTGCACGGTCAGTCCCGGGCCCTGCTGACGGCGAGCAGTCGGAACGGAGCGGGCCGCTCGACCCGCCACCCCGCCGGGAGCACGCCTTCGAGCTCGAACGCCGTGTGACTGCGCCGAATGGAACGCAGCCCGTCGGTGTGCAAGAACGACCCGAATGCCAGGGGTACAACAGCGATCGCGTAGCCCGCGTACGCGAGAGCCGACCGGTGGATGTCGGAATGCAGGCTCACTCCCCGTGACAGCGTTCGCGAGTCGGCGAGCACCGAGGTCAGTTCGGGATCGCTCAGATGGTGCAGCAGATGATTCGAGACCACGACGTCGAAGCGGTCGCCACGGGAGGCGAGGTCGCCGCTGCGTCCGAGCGTGTATTCCACTCCGGGCATGGGACGCGCGTCGCGCGCGACCCGCAGACTCCGATCGTCCGGATCGAGCCCGAGACCGCTTACCGCGAAGCCGTCGGCGCGCGCGCGCGCGACGAGTCCGCGCAGCACGTCGCCCGCCCCGCAACCGATATCGAGGATCCGTGCATCGCCCCCGCCCCGCGCGAGCAGCTGTGGGCGGACGTGCCGCCGATAGACACCACCCCAGCCCGCGACCAGCCGATTGATCAGCCCGAACCGCTCGAGGGTGCGGCGCAGGCGCACCGGATCGCACTGCGGATCGTCCATGATCTCGCGCAGCTCCGTGTCGCGGCGCACGAGCGGCGCGGTGATCATCCCGCGACGCCCGTGCCCGCGGCGGCGAGCGTCGCGGTGCGCGCTGCCGCGGGTACGCGCGCCCGCAGCAGCGCCGACTCGACCGTGAGTCCCGGCCCGAAGGCCACGCCCAGCACCCGATCGGCATCGCGTAGATCCTCGTGCTCCAGCATCCGCTTCAGGATGAACAGCACGGTCGCCGACGACATGTTCCCGCACTCGCGCAGCACCTCACGGGAGTGCCGCAGGGCGCCCGGGGACAGCGCGAGCGCCGACTCGACGCGATCGAGGATGCTGCGTCCGCCGGGGTGGACGGCCCACGCGTCGATGGCCGCGCCCGCGCGCGCGAGGAGCGGGGCGAGCGCGGAGTGGACCTCGCGCCCGATGACGCGGGGCACCTCGGCCGTCAGGGTCATCTCGAAGCCGTGGTCTCCGATGATCCAGCGCATCTCGTCCTCCCCCTCGCGGGTGAGGGCCGTGCCGAAGCCGTCGAGCTCGAGGGTGCGGGCGTCCGGCGCGGGCGCGGCCGAGACGACCGCGGCCGCGGCGCCGTCGGCGAAGACCGCCGATGCGACGATCTGCTCGGGGTCGTTCGAGACGCGGATGTGGATCGTGCAGATCTCGCCGCACACGACGAGGACGACGGCCGAGGGATCGGCCGCGCAGATGCGCGATGCGCTGCGCAGGGCGGGGAACGCCGCCGCGCAGCCCATGAAGCCGAGATGATCGCGCTCGACCGTGCTCGACAGGCCCAGATCCTTCACGAGCCGGAAGTCGGGCCCGGGCCCGAAGAATCCCGTGCACGACGCCGTCACCACGTGGGTGATGGCGGATGCCGGCACGCGCGCCCGGTCGAGGGCATCGCGGGAC
Organism: Microbacterium sp.; assembly: GCF_003248605.1. Lineage (GTDB taxonomy): Bacteria > Actinomycetota > Actinomycetes > Actinomycetales > Microbacteriaceae > Microbacterium. Next base: position 20,665 of record NZ_QFPF01000024.1, on the reverse strand, counting down.
GCCGCGGCGAACAGCGCCGGAGCCTCGCGGATGTAGACGTCGTTGCGTGCGCCCGTCAGGGGAGCGGCGACGGCACGTGAGTCCGCGTCGATGAACGCAGACCCGCCGCTCACCAGCTCGGGGAGCACCGTGTGACGTGTGTCGATCGCGGACTGATCGAAGGCGGCTCCGATGAGCCGCGACGTGAGCCGGTCGGTGCCGGGCTGCGCGAGGAACAGGTCGCGCACGTCGGTCTGCGTGATGACGGTGGGCGGCGTCGCGGTGCCGATGCCGAGGATGTGGGCGGGCATGCCTCAGAGTAACCATGCCCAGGGCGTGCGCGGGTCGGGTTGACACAGACGGAAGACACACGAATCTTCACGCCGACGCGGTGGTCCGATGACAGCATCCCCCGCGTACCGTCGGGACATGGGCATCTCGACGGCAGACCTCTACGACGAGCGCGGCGACGCTCTGGACTCGCTCTCGCTCCAGCTGCAGGATGTCGGGGGCCGCGTGGTCTTCGACGGCCCGGTGCGCACCGTGCGCTGCCACCGCGACAATGCGCTGGTGAAGACGACGCTCGCGACGCCCGGCGATGGTGCGGTGCTCGTGATCGACGGCGGCGGTTCGCTCGAGTCCGCCCTCGTCGGAGATCTGATCGCCGCCTCGGCGGTGCGCCACGGCTGGGCCGGCATCATCGTGCACGGAGCGATCCGCGATCGCGCGGCGATCGGCGAGCTGCCGATCGGGGTCAAGACGCTCGGATCCAACCCCCGCAAGAGCGCCAAGGACGGCGCGGGCGATGTGGATGTGCCGGTCGTGATCGCGGGCGTCACCTTCCGCCCGGGTGCGCACGTGTGGGCCGACGCCGACGGCGTGCTCGTCGAGCGCTGAGCCTCTGGACAGGGCCCGCACGGGGGAGGACCCTGAATCGGGGGAGACAACTCGAGGAGGATCTCATGTTCACCACGGCCCAGCCGTTCAGCAGCTTCTCGGTCGACGACATCCCCGCCGCCCTGGCCTTCTACCGCGACACGCTCGGCTTCGACGTCGAAGATATGCCCGAGATGGGACTGGATGTGCGGCTCGGCGGCGACGCGCACGTCTTCATCTACCCGAAGGACGATCACGAGCCCGCGAGCTTCACGGTGCTGAACCTTCCGGTCTCCGACATCGACGCCGCGGTCGATGAGCTCAACGGCAAGGGGGTCGTCACGAAGATCTACGACGACGCCGACTTCCCGACGGATCCGAAGGGCATCAACCGCGACCTGGGGCCCGCGATCGCGTGGTTCCTCGATCCGGCGCGAAACGTCATCTCGGTCATCGAGATGACCTGAGCAGACGAGGGATGCCGGGGGGCCGACATCCCTCGTCCTTTCACATGTCGCGCGCTCAGCCGCGCAGCGCCTCGCTCAGCTTGACGCGGGCGCCCATGCGCAGGAGCGAGTTCTCGTAGATCTTCGAACCGACCCAGTTCGCGCCGACGCACGTGGCGATGAGGATCCCCAGCGAGATCAGCGCCTCCCACCACTGGGCCTCGCCGAGGTAGAGCCGCATCGGCATTCCGACCGGGGCCGAGAACGGCACGTACGACATGATCGTCAGCACGAGTGGGTTGTCGTTGAAGAAGATGACGAGGAAGTAGGGCGCCATCACGAGCAGGATCAGCGGGGTCGTGGTCGAGCCGACGTCCTCCTGACGCGAGACCATCGCAGCGGCCGCTGCGAAGAGCGCCGCGAGCAGCACGAAGCCGAAGAAGAAGAACACCGCGAACCACGCGATGGGCCCGCCGAGCCCCTGCAGCACGGCGCCCTGGCCCGTGACGGTGAGGCCGACGATCGCGATCGCGGCGAGCACGATGATCTGGCCCATCGCGAGGATCGTGTTGCCGATCACCTTGCCGGCCAGGAGCGCCCGGGTCGGGATGGCCGAGATGAGGATCTCGACGACGCGGGTCTGCTTCTCCTCCACCACGCTCTGGGCGATCGTCCCGCCGAACGTCGACGCGGCGATGAGGAACACGATGCCGAACGCGAGCGCGACGAAGTACCGCAGCAGGCTGTCGGTCTGGTCGGGATCGAGCAGCTCGACGGGTGGCGACTGCGAGAGCAGCAGCACGAGGTTCGAAGGCACCGAGGACTCCGCGATGATCGCGAATCCCGTGGGCGAGCTCGGATCGCCCACGATCGCCGCATCGGCCGTGCCTTCCGTGACGAGCGCCTCGGCGGCGGCACGGTCGGGTACCTCGGTCACCTCGAGTCCCGCGACGGAGGAGACCTCGGCCGGCGCATCGGCGGTCACGGCGACGGGGGTGCCGCTGGTGTCCTGCGCCTGGAAACCGCCCCACACCACGGCCGCGAGCGCGACGAGGAACAGGATGAGCGTCGAGATGACGAACGCCTTGGAACGCAGCTTCGAGCCGATCTCGCGCTCGGCGACGAGCCACACGCTCTGCGCGGTGGACGGGGCGGGAGGCGCGGCGCTGCGCGGGCTGGTGGCGGTGCTCACTGGATGACCTCCTTGAAGATCTGGGCGAGGGTGGGATGCTGCGGTGCGAAGCTGGCGACGTCTCCGTGCTCGACGGCCCGGCGCAGCACCCGCTGCGCGGTGGCGTCGTCATCGACGTCGAAGACCGCGTATCCGCCGTCGAACGACACGACCTGCACACCTGGCTCGTCGCGGAGCCAGCCCGCGTCTCCGCGGGAGACGAGCTCGAACCGCGGGGAGGAGTGCTCGGCGCGCAGGGTGTCGCGGGGGCCGGCGGCGCGGATCGTGCCGCCGGCGATGATGACGAGGTCGTCGCACAGCCGCTCCACCACATCGAGCTGGTGCGAGGAGAAGAGCACCGCGGTACCGGCCGCGGCGCGCGCCTGCAGCACGCCGGCGACGACGTCGACGGCCAGGGGGTCGAGTCCCGAGAACGGCTCGTCGAGGATCAGCACCTCGGGGTCGTGCACGAGCGCCGCCGCGATCTGCGCGCGCTGCTGATTTCCGAGCGAGAGGGTTTCGACGAGGTCGCCCAGACGTTCGCCGAGTCCGAGCTGCTCGAGAAGTGCGCGGGCGCGGGTGGCGGCATCCGTCTTCGAGAAGCCGTGCAGCCGCGCGAGGTAGGTGATCTGCTCGTGCACCTTCATCTTCGGGTAGAGGCCGCGCTCCTCGGGCATGTACCCGAACCGGCGGCGATCGGCCGCCGTCAACGCCGCCCCATCCAGGGCCACGGTGCCGCCGTCGCGGGCGAGCACGCCCAGCACGATGCGCATCGTCGTGGTCTTGCCGGCGCCGTTGCCGCCGACGAAGCCGGTCAGGCGCCCCTCCGCGACGTCGAACGAGACGTCGTCGAGCACCCTCCGGCCCGCGTAACTCTTGGTGATCCCCCGCAGCTCGAGCATCGGCATCCCTCTCCTATCGTGTGCGTCTCACGCTACGGAGAGTCGGCGGCCATGACATCCCCCGGTGGGCGGGACGTGGACTCCCCCGCAGGGAGGAGAGTCGTGAACACGAGAAACACTCGCATTCGTCGGAATAGATCTCGGCCGCTCTCGCTTGGAGCCCGATGGAACATCCATGGCGGACCCGGTGGATGGGCCGCCTCGCACGTAAGGAGCTGCCATGAGCACGCGCACCATCGGCTACATCGTCGGAAGCCTGTCGTCGACGTCTATCAACCGCCACCTGGCCAAGGCCCTCGAGCGCCTCGCCCCCGAGGGCACGACCCTCGTCGAGATCCCGATCGCCCAGCTGCCGTTCTACTCGCAGGACCTCGAGGCTGACTTCCCCCAGGTCGCGAAGGACTTCAAGCAGTCGATCGCCGACGTCGACGGCGTCATCATCCTGACTCCGGAGTACAGCCGTTCGATCCCGGGCGTGCTCAAGAACGCGCTCGACTGGTCGACGCGCCCCTACGGCGACATGTCGTTCTCGGGCAAGCCCACCGCCGTCATCGGCACCTCGCAGGGTCCCATCTCGACCGCCGCCGCCCAGCAGCACCTCAAGGCGATTCTGACCCACTTCAACGCCCCCGTGCTGGGCCAGCCCGAGGGCTTCATCCAGTACGTGCCCGGTGTGTTCACCGCCGACGGCGAGGTCACCAACGAGGGCACCGCGGCGTTCCTCGTCTCCTACCTCGACGCCTTCGTCGCCCTGATCGACCGGTACGTGCCGGCCGAGGAGCGCGCCGCCGTCGCAGCCTGATCCCGCGGGGCGCGCCCTGAGCTGTGCTCGGACGCGCCCCTGCCGGTCGGCGTGCCCTGTCGGTCGGCGTGCCCTGCCGGTCGGCGTGCCCCTGCCGGTCGGGCGTGCCCCTGCCGGTCGGGCGTGCCCCTGCCGGTCGGGCGTGCCCTGAGCTTGTCGAAGGGCACCCCGCGCGCCGCGCTGCCGACATCGTCGAGTCCGACGCGACAACATTCCGGAGCGATGTGGCGTCAGCCAGTCCTGGACGAACCGGACCGATGCAGGGCGCCGATCCTTCCGGAGTGTTGTCCGCCGAGTACCGAACACCGCGCCGATCCATCCGGAGTGTTGTCCGCCGAGTACCGAACACCGCGCCCAACACCGCGCGCCGCGCGGACCCGATGAACGTCGCGGGCGCGTGCCGCGCCTACGCGGCCCCGTTCCGGTGCGCCCACACGACCGCGGCGACGCGGTCGCGTGCGCCGAGCTTCTGCAGCACATTCGACACGTGCGTCTTGACGGTCGCCTCGCCGATGAAGAGGCGCTCGGCGATCTCGGCGTTGCTGAGAGCCTGCGCGAGCAGGCGCAGCACCTCGGCCTCTCGGTCGGTCAGGCCCGCAGCGGCGACCCGGTCGATCGCCGCCCCGACCGCCCCGACCGCCCCGACGGCGTCCGCCGGCGCGGGGGCCGGCGAACCGCCGGACACGGATGCCGACGCGAAGCGCTCGATGACGCGCCTCGTCACCTCGGGCGCCAGCAGCGCATCGCCCGATGCGACGACGCGCACGGCGCTCGCGAGCTCCTCGGGGCCGGCGTTCTTGAGTAGGAATCCGCTCGCCCCGGCCTCGAGGGCGCGGAAGAGGTAGTCGTCGCGGTCGAAAGTCGTGACCACCAGCACCGCCGACGGAATGTCCGGGTCGCCGACGATACGGCGGGTGGCCTCGAGCCCGTCCATGTCGGGCATCTGCACGTCCATGCAGATCACGTCGGGGCGCAGTCGCCGCGCAGCGGCCACGCCTTCGCCGCCCGTGGACGCCTCCCCGACCACCGCGATGCCGCCGGCCGCCTCGAGGATCATCCGGAACCCCGCCCGCATCACGGCGTGATCGTCGACGAGCAGCACGCGCACGCCGTTCACGAGCTCACCTGCGCGTCATCGAGAGCGGCCAGCGGTATGCGGGCTCGCACGAGGTAGCCACCGCGCTCTCGCGGGCCGGTCTCGAGAGAACCGCCCGATGCGGCCGCGCGCTCGCGCATGCCGACGAGCCCGAGGCCGGTGACCGACGGGGTGCTGCGGGTTGCGCCCGTGTTGGTCACCTCGAGCTCGATCGCGTCGGGGCCGTACCGCAGGCGCACATCGGCGCTCGCCCCGGGACCGCCGTGCCGGCGGGCGTTCGTCAGCGCCTCCTGCGCGATGCGGTACAGGTTGAGCTCCACCAGCGCGGGGACGGGCGCCGGCTCGCCGAACACCGCGAAGGAGGTGGGCAGTCCGGTCTGCGCCGCGCGCTCGACGAGCTCGGGCAGAGCGTCGAGCCGGACGGTCGAGGGACCGTCGGCGTCGCCGACCGTCGACGTGTCCGCCCCGTCGTTGTCGGCGGGTGTGCGCAGCGTGTCGAGAAGGTGCCGCAGATCACGGATGGCCTCGCGCGCCGACGTCTCGACACCCGAGAGAGCGTGCCGCGCGGCATCGGGGTCGCGCTCGAGCACCGCACGGGCGGCGCCCGCCTGCACACCCATCGCCGACACATGGTGTGCCACGACATCGTGCAGCTCGCGGGCGATGCGCACCCGGTCGAGCGCGACGGCCTGCGCCGCCGTCACCTCGCGCTCCCGCTCGAGCTCGGCCGTGCGCTCCTCGAGCGCCGCCCGCTCGAGGGCGGCGGTGTATGCCCGATCACCCATGTAGTACGCGCCACCGAAGAACAGCGCGTTGATCAAGAACTGGATCAGCATGAACGCGACGAACGGCGAGAACACGCCCGCCCTCGACAGACCCTCCTCGGTCGGCGCGGTCGCCGACTGGAACGTCGTGACCATGAGCCACACGAACATGCCGACGATGATCAGCACGCGGACGAGCATCGCGCGGCGTCGATCGTCGATCCACGCGCCGATGGTGAAGATCGCGATGAACACCGGAATGTTGCCGACGTAGATCTCGGGCACCCGGAACGTCACCGCGATGAAGTACAGCACCGAGACGATGACCGCCACGGTCGCCGGAAAACGGCGCCGCAGCGCGAGGGGCAGGGTCAGCGCCGCGGCGTAGACCAGCGCCCAGCCCAGGTCGGCCTGATCGTCGCCGTAGATCTGCGCGACCGACGAGAGTCCCGCGCTGATCACGGCGCCGAGCAGCAGCGTGACGGCGAGGATCACGTCATTGCGCAGGTCCCTCGCCGTGGGCGCGCGGCGGACGAGGGGCGGCGCCGGGGTGGTCATGCGTCAACGCTATGCGGATGCTGTGGCCACAGCATCCCTCGCGCGGGGGATACCGCGCCGCCGGGTGGTTGACACGGGCGCCCGGCGTTCGCGAGTATCTCGCTGAGCCTGCGGGAGAGGGTCCGGCGGGCGCGGAAGGGGCCCCTCTTGTCCACGAACATCTTCGTCAATCTGCCGACCACCGACCTCGACCGTGCCAAACAGTTCTACACGGCGCTCGGATTCACGATCAATCCGCTGTTCACCGACGAGAACGCCGCCTGTGTCGTCGTGTCGGACGAGATCTACCTGATGGTGCTGACGCGTGAGTACTTCGCCACGTTCACCGACAAGCAGGTGACCGATGCGAAGACCCACGCGCAGGCGCTGATCGCGCTGAGCCGCGACACGCGAGCGGAGGTCGATGCGATCGTCGACGCGGGCCTGGCCGCGGGCGGCACGGAGCCTCGCCCGGGCCAGGACTACGGATTCATGTACTCCCGTGATCTCGAGGATCCGGACGGCAACATCCTCGAGTTCCTGCACATGGATCCGGCCGCTGCCGAGGCCGGGCCCGAGGCGTATATGGCGGGGCAGGACCAGGGCTGAGCCGCACGGCGCCGGCACGAGGCGTCTGCTAGCGTGCCGACGTGTCGGATTCCGCGCCGCAATCCCCGCCACCAGCGCCCTCTCGGCGTCGGGACGATCCCCGCGCACGGCGCCGGGAGATCCCGCTCGGGGTGGTGACGATCGGCATCTCGGTCGTCGTCTGGTGGCCGGCGTTCACGCTCGGCGTCTGGGGTGAGGTCTTCTTCGAGCAGCTGATGACGCTGTGGGCGGCATCGACGGCGGCATTCGTCGTCGTGCTCGTCGAGCGACGGCCCGTGGGGGCGCGCCTGCTGCGGGCGACGCTGCTGTTGCTGCCCTCCGTCTGGATCGCGCTGTCGTTCGCGTTCGACGATTCGACGACCGATCTCACGGTCTTCCTCATCGACCTGATCGCGATCATCGCCGTGCTGATCGGCATGCCGTTCTCGCTCTGGGTGCTGCTGCACATCGCGTGGCCCGACCTCGGCAAGGGCAGCCCGCTGAGCCAGCGGATGCTCGTCGCGGGGGTGGTGACCGCCATCGCGGTCGGATCGTTCGTGCTGGGGCTCAACCACGCGGGATTCCTCACGTGCGAGGACTTCACGATCAGCGGCAACTCCGAGCCGCCGGGGTGCTCCCCGAGTTCGGACGACTGAGGCTCGAGCGCCGCCCCTCGACGGGCTCAGGGCGGGTCCCGCCGCGCGGGTGTGCGACGCGCCGGTGGGCCGGTCTGCGGCGAGCCGATGGGCCGGTCGGTGCGCGCCGAATCAGCCGAAGATCATCGGCACGTCGTCGTCGGACGCACCCAGATCGAGGTCGACGACGACGGGCACATGGTCGCTGGGGATCTCGCCCTTGCGCTCGTTGCGGTGGATCGACGCCCCTGTCACGGCCTGCGCGAGCGTGTGCGACCCCAGGATGAAGTCGATGCGTAGACCCTCGTTGCGGGGAAAGCGCAGCTGCTTGTAGTCCCAATAGGTGTATCCGGTGGGCACGAGCGGGCGCACGACGTCGATCAGGCCGGCGGCTTCGAGTTCGCGGAACGCGGCGCGCTCGGGCTCGGACACGTGCGTCGTCACGCCCTCGATCACCGTCGGGTCGCCGTTGTCGTCGTCGGTGGGCGCGATGTTGAAGTCGCCCACGAGCGCGAGGGCCTGATCGGGTGTTCGGGCGAGCTCGTCGCGCGTGTGCTGGGCGAGCGCGCCGAGGAAGTCGAGCTTGTAGAGGTAGTGCGGGTCATCGAGCGAGCGGCCGTTGGGCACATACAGGCTCCAGACCCGCACGCCGCCGACCGTCGCGCCGATCGCTCGGGCCTCGAGCGGCTGATCCGGGCCCTCGAGACCCTTTGCGAAACCGGGCATGCCGCTGAAGGCATGTGAGACGTCCGTGAGGGGCTCGCGGCTCGCGATCGCGACGCCGTTCCACTGGTTGAGTCCGTGGGCGACGACCTCGTAGCCGGCGGCCTCGAACTCGGCGTAGGGAAACTGCTCGGGCTTGCACTTGATCTCCTGCATGGCGAGCACGTCGATGCCCTCGCGGACGGCGAACTCGACCGTTCGGGTCACGCGCGCACGGATCGAGTTCACATTCCAGGTCGCCAGACGCATTGCTCCAGCCTACGACCGACCGCCGACCTCGACCGAGCGGCGCCGACCTCCCGGTGCCGCCGCCCTAGACTCGGGGCCATGACCGCCGCTTCCACGCCCGAGCTCGAATCCGACCGCCAGGCCCTCATCGCCCTCATCGGCGCCGAGGCCGTCTTCCACGGCGACTTCACGCTCTCGAGTGGCAAGAAGGCGTCGTACTACGTCGACATGCGGCGTTTGACCCTCGACCACCGTGCAGCGCCGACCATCGGGCGTCTCGTGCTCGATCTGATCGACAGCATCCCGGACGTCGTCGCCGTCGGCGGTCTGACCCTCGGCGCCGACCCGATCGCCAACGCCGTCATGCACGAGTCGGTGCGTGCGGGTCGTCCGCTCGATGCCTTCGTCGTGCGCAAGGAGCCGAAGGATCACGGTCGCGGACGCCAGATCGAGGGCGCGGATGTCGCCGGCAAACGCGTCGTCGTCGTCGAGGACACCTCGACCACCGGGCAGTCCGCGCTCAAGGCGGTCGAGGTGCTGCGTCGCGAGGGCGCCGAGGTGGTCGCCGTCGCCGTGATCGTCGATCGCAAGACGGGTGCACAGGCGGCGGTCGAGGCCGAGGGGCTCACCTGGCTCGGCTCGATCGACCTCGACGATCTGGGCCTCGCGCCGCAGTAGCCGCGGGCGGCGATGCCGGGGCATCGCGCCGGCACGGCGATGCCCCGAACCCACATATTTGCAGCGAGACACCATCCGACGCGTGGTGCTTCGCTGCAAAAATGTAGGTTCGGCGTCAGATCGTGTCGGCTCGGGCGTCAGGCCGCGTCAGGCCGCGTCAGGCCGCGCCAGGCCGCGTCAGGCCGCGCCAGATCGCCGTCAGTCCCGGTCGCGACCGCGCCCGCGCACCCACGCGATGATCCACACCGCGAGCGTGCCCACGAGGATCAGGGTGGTCGCCCCGAACAGCAGGTCCTGCTGATTCACGCTCTCCTCCTGCTTCGATGGATGCTGCGCTACAGCAGCTCGGGAAGCTCCGATTCGGCGGGCTCGTCGGCGACCAGATCGGCCACGGAGTCCAGCACCTCGTCGGGCCGGAACGGGTAGCGCTCGATCTCGGCCGCATCGCTGATGCCGGTCAGCACGAGCACGGTGTGCAGGCCTGCCTCGATGCCCGCGACGATGTCGGTGTCCATGCGGTCGCCGATCATGCCGGTCGTCTCGGAGTGCGCGCCGATCTGGTTGAGCGCGGAGCGGAACATCATCGGGTTGGGCTTGCCGACGACGTAGGGCTCCTTGCCGGTCGCCTTCGTGATCAGTGCGGCGAACGCCCCCGTGGCGGGCACGACGCCCGCGGGTGTCGGACCCGTCGCATCCGGATTGGTGACGATGAACCGCGCACCGGCGTTGATGAATCGGATCGCCTTGGTGATCGCCTCGAAGGAGTACTGGCGGGTCTCGCCCACGACGACGTAGTCCGGTTGCGACTCGGTCATGATGTACCCCGCCTCGTGCAGCGCGGTGGTCAGCCCCGCCTCGCCGATGACGAAGGCGCTGCCCCCGGGCAGCTGAGAGCGCAGGAAGTCGGCCGTCGCGAGGGCGGAGGTCCAGATGCGCTCCTCCGGCACGTCGAGGCCTGATGCGCGCAGCCGTGCGCTCAGATCGCGCGGCGTGAAGATGGGGTTGTTCGTCAGCACGAGGAACGGGGTGCCGGCGTCGCGCCACTGGGCGAGCAGCTCGGCGGCGCCGGGGACCGGGCGGTTGTCGTGCACGAGCACGCCGTCCATGTCTGTCAGCCAGCATTCGATGTCGGAGCGGGTGCGGTTGTGCACGGTGTGCGGGCGGCCTTCGGGCATGGCCTCAGCCTATTGCGGCGGGCTGGCCGTAGTGTCGGGAGTGTGAGTGCCGCGCGCGCGGGCTGGGACCCGCGGAACATCCCGTCGCAGCACGGCCGCGTCTACCTCGTGACGGGCGCGAACGCCGGGCTCGGCTTCTTCTCGAGCGAACAGCTGGCCCGCGCCGGCGCCCACGTGATCATGTCGGGCCGCAACCCGAACCGTCTAGCCGCCGCCCGCGCCGCGCTGATGCGGCGGTTGCCGGGTGCATCCGTCGAATCGCTCCTGCTCGACACCAGCAACCTCGGATCTGTCCGGGCCGCCTCGGCGACCGTCGGCGCGCGGCAGCGGCTCGACGGTGTCCTGCTCAACGCCGGGATCGTGCATCCGCCCGCCGAGCGTACCCTCACGCGCGACGGCGTCGAGATCGTGTTCGCGACGAACGTCCTCGGACACTTCGCACTCGCGGGTTCCCTGCTGCCGGCGCTGCGCCGCGCGAGCGGCGGACGAATGGTGTGGCTCGGCAGCATGTCGACCTCGATGTGGCGGTATGTTCCCGAGGATCCCCAGCTCGAGCAGGGGTACACGCCGTGGCGGGCCTATGTGCAGTCGAAGGTCGCGACGCAGGCGCTGGGCCTCGAGGCCGATCGACGGCTGCGGGCGGCGGACGTGCCCGTGACCAGCGTGATCGCCCACCCCGGCTATTCGGTCGGCGGCCGCACCGCCGGCATCCCGGGGGTGAACACCCCCTCGCGTCTGAAGCGGTTCGGCGCGAACCTGCAGGCGCCGATCACGCAGTCCAAGGCGCACGGCGCGTGGGCGCCCGTGCGCGCGCTGACCGATCCGGCGGCGGCCGGCGGCAGCGCATGGGGCCCGGCGTGGATCATGAAGGGGATGCCGCGCCCCGCCCGTGTCGCGCCGGTGTCGCGGGACGCGGCCCGGGCGGCGGAGCTCTGGTCGTTCTGCGAGCAGACCGCCGGGGTGCGCTGGCCCTGAGAGCCTGTGCGTGTCCCGATTTCTGTCGGCCGCGGCGACGCCGGCCGACAGAAATCGGGACATCCATGCGCGGGGTGCCGGGGAGCGCAGGGCGCATCCCAGCGCGGCGGCGGGCGCGCGTCAGAGGCTGAGCCAGATGGCGTGGTCGGCGCCCGTGGGCAGCGCCACCGTCTCGCCCGCGATCGAGAGGTGCGCTGCATCGATCACGGTCGCGATCGCACCGATCGTCACACCCGACTCCTCGACGGCGCGCAGCAGCGCGGGGTCGCGGTCGCTGACCCTCAGCACCCGCCCGACCGCCCCCGGAACGGCATGGCGCAGCAGCACGAAGCCCTCGCGCGCGACGTTGCCCTCGGCATCCGGAATCGCATCGCCGTGGGGGTCGAACCGGGGGTGTCCGAGGCGCTCGTCGATGCCGCGCAGCAGCCGGTCGCTGATGGTGTGCTCGAGCACCTCGGCTTCGTCGTGCACCTCGTCCCAGGAGTAGCCGAACTCGCGCACGAGCCAGGTCTCGATCAGGCGGTGCCGGCGCACGACGGCCTTGGCCCGCGCCTCGCCCGCCGGGGTGAGGGAGACCGGACCGTACGGACGGTGGGTGACGAGGCCCTGCGCGGCGAGCTTCTGCACCATCTCGGTGACGCTCGAGGGGGCGAGGCCGAGCTCTCCGGCGAGCTGCGAGGGCGTGATGCGACGATCCTGCCACTCGGTGTGGTGGTAGATCGTCTTGAGGTAGTCATCGACCACGGAGCTCGCGGGTGCCACCGGTTCAGGGTACCCGCCCCCCTCACGCGCCCGTGAAGACGAGCCAGAGCAGCACGCCGTTGAGCGTGATGAGGAAGACCGACGAGGCGATCCCCGCGATCGTCGTGAAGACGCGGTTGCGGTGCTCCCCGAGGGTGCGCCGCTGCGCGGTGAGCGTGACGAGCGGCACGAGCGCGAACGGGATGCCGAACGAGAGCACCACCTGGCTGAGCACGAGCGCGAGGGTGGGGTCGAAGCCGATCGCGAGGATCGCGAGGGCCGGCAGCAGCGTCACGAGCCGGCGCGCGAGGAGCGGGATGCGCACGCGCAGCAAGCCGTGCATGATCTCGGCTCCCGCGTAGGCCCCGACCGACGTGCTGGCCAGGCCGCTCGCGAGCAGCCCGACGGCGAAGAGCGTCGCGATGAGCGGGCCGAGGCCGGCCTGCAGGGCCGCGTACGCACCCTCGAGGCTGTCGGTCCCGGGGATGCCGGCGAGGTTCGCGGCGGCGAGCAGCAGGATGCACAGGTTCACGGTGCCCGCGACCGCCATCGCGATCGTCACGTCCCACTTCGTCGCGCGCAGCAGTCGGCGCGTGCCGACGCCCCGCAGCTGCTCGAGCTCGGCGGCGTCGAGGCGTGTGCGCGAGACGGGGTCGCGGCGGGGGCCGGCCGGGGTCGTGGCGGCGGATGCCGGCGCCGGCGCGAACCGGTCGCGAGCGAGCGCGGAGTGGGCGTAGATCGCGTGCGGCATGATCGTCGCGCCCAGGATGGATGCTGCCAGCAGCACCGATCCGGCATCCTCGAACCGCGGCACCAACCCCGAGACGACACCTGCGGCCTCGGGCGGGCCGACGAACACACCCGCCGCGAACCCGATCGCGATGATCACCATGAGCCCGATCACGACGTTCTCGAAAGGACGCGGTCCGCGCCGGGACTGCAGCATCAGCAGGGCGATCGAGACGACGCCGGTGATCGCGCCGCCCCACACGAGGGGGATGCCGAAGAGCAGATACAGCGCGACGGCTCCGCCGATGACCTCGGCGATGTCGGTGGCCATGGCGACGAGCTCGGCCTGCAGCCAGTAGGCGCGGCGCGCCCAGGGGCGGTGGATGCGGCGGCCCAGCACCTCGGGAAGGCTCTCGCCCGTCACGATGCCGAGCTTGGCCGAGAGGTACTGGATGAGCCAGGCCATGACATTGCCGATGACGACGACCCAGACGAGCAGGTATCCGTACTGCGCGCCGGCGGTCATGTTGCTCGCGACGTTGCCGGGGTCGAGGTAGGCGACGCCCGCGACGAGGGCCGGGCCGATCAGCCACGCCAGGCGCGGCGTGCTGGGCGCGCGACGCGGAGTGGGCGTCGGGGTCGCGGTCTGCAGCATCCCTGAATCTTTCGGCACGCCGAAACCGTACCAAATCTTTCGGCTGACCGAAATACCCGCGTTGCGTCCGGGCGCTGAGCGAGGAGCGCCGCAACGAGACGAAACGTGGTGTTCGGGGCCTTTCGTCTCGCTGCGCCCGCTCAACACCCGGAGCCCCCGGATACGCTGACCCGGTGACCGAGACCGCCCCCGAGACCGATCCCGCGCCGACGCCCGACCCCGTGCGCGGCGCCTCGCCCGAACCGGAGCTGCCCGTCGGCGTGGGCCCCTGGCCGGGCACCCCCGACGAGTGGCCGGACGACCCGCGCTTCGAGCGTGCGCTGCTCGCCGAGGGCGACCGGCGCAACGTGATCGACCGCTATCGCTACTGGTCGATGGACGCGATCGTCGCGGACCTCGACACCCGCCGGCACGGCTTCCACGTCGCGATCGAGAACTGGCAGCACGACATGAACATCGGGTCGATCGTGCGCAGCGCCAATGCCTTCCTCGCCGACACGGTGCACATCATCGGTCGTCGTCGCTGGAATCGCCGGGGCGCGATGGTCACGGACCGATACCAGCACGTCATGCATCACGAGGACGTCGCGACCTTCACCGCGTGGGCGCGGTCCCACGACCTGCCGATCCTCGCGATCGACAACGTCCCCGGCGCCGTGCCCGTCGACCGTGCGGACCTGCCGCGGCGGTGCGTGCTGCTGTTCGGACAGGAGGGCCCGGGGCTTTCGGTGGAGGCCGTGTCGGCAGCATCCGGGGTCGTGGAGATCACCCAGTACGGGTCGACCCGCTCGATCAACGCGAGCGCGGCGGCGGCCGTCGTCATGTACGAATGGTGCCGCCGGCACGCGTGAGACGGCGCGTACGGGGCGATGCGCGCCGCATGAGGTGACATCTGCACGAGTCCTGGTGCGGGAGTGTGCGGGTGGGGCCCGTGAGGTGTCGGGGCGAGACCGGGTCGTGCGGATGTCGCCCCATCCGCACCGCGCGTGCCGTCAGGCGGCGCCGACCCGCAGCCAGTGTGTGCCGCGCACGCGGTACCCGAGGGTGAGCAGCCGGGCGCACATGTAGACGACGAAGAACGTGCCGGCGAGCCACGCGAGGCCCGCGGCGCCGTCGATCCCGGTGAGGGCGACGATGCCCAGCGCCGGGAGGAACAGCACAAGGTTGGCGATTCCCGCATAGGCGAGGTATTTGGCATCGCCCGCGCCGATGAGCACACCGTCGAGCACGAAGACCAGGCCGCTCACGGGCTGCGCGATCGCGAGCACGATGAGCGCGGGAAGGATGAGCGCGGCGAGGAACTCCGAGCCCGCGAACAGCAGGCCGATGACCGGGGAGAAGACGGCGATCACCGCCCCGATTATCACGCCGAACCACGCGCCCCACCCCAGGGTGCGCGCGAGCACGCGGCGCACCTGCGGCACGTCGCCGGCGCCGAGGCCTTTGCCGACGAGCGCCTGCGCCGCGATCGCGAGCGCATCGAGCGCGAAGGCGGCGGCCGAGAAGATGGTGAAGACGACCTGGTATCCGGCGAGCTCCTCGGGCCCCATCCGGGTCGCGGCGGCGACGGTGAGCAGCAGGGCCGCGCGCAGGCTTACGGTGCGCAGGAACAGCCAGCCCCCCGACCGCGCCGATCCGCGCACGCCGTCGCGCTGCGGGCGTACCGAGGCGTCATGCCGGCGCGCAAGTCGGCCGATCACGATGACGTAGGCCAGCACCATGCCCCACTGTGCGAGCACAGTTCCGATCGCCGAGCCCGCGATACCCCAGCCGAAGCCGTAGATGAGCAGCCAGTTCAGGCCGGCGTTGGCCGCGAAGCCGAGCCCGGCGATCCACAGCGGCGTGAGGGTGTTCTGCATGCCGCGCAGTAGGCCGGTCCCCGCGAAGACGATGAGCATCGCGGGGAGGCCTCCCATCGACAGGCCGAGGTACGTCTCGGCCTGCGCGGCGACCTCGGGCGTGGGACCGAACGCCCCCACGAGCCAGGGCGTCGCGAGCCACCCGAGCAGCGCGAGCACCGCGCCGACGCCGAGTGCGAGCCACATGCCGTCGATGCCGACCGAGACCGCGCGGCTCGGGTCGCCGGAGCCCAGACGGCGCGCGACGGCGGGCGTCGTGGAGTACGCGAGGAACACCATCAGGCCGACGATCGTCTGCAGCACCGCCGAGGCGATGCCCAGGCCCGCGAGCGGGTCGACGCCCAGATGTCCGACGAGCGCCGAGTCGGTGATGAGGAACAGCGGCTCGGCGACGAGGGCGCCGAGCGCCGGCACGGCCAGGCGCAGGATGCTGCGGTTCAGCCGCCGTCCCTCGCTCGTGCTCGTCACCCCTCGAGCCTAGAAGCCGTAGGGCCGGGGGTGGGATCGAGCCCCGGCATCCCGTCGCCGTGCGTGGTGCGGCGTCCGGCCGGGTCGTTCACCTGTCGCATGTTGCGGGTGTCGCGGCGGCGCACCCGCATGTCGCGACAGCGGAGCGAGAGCGGAGCAAGGGCGGGGATGGTGAACGTCGCCGCCGGGCGGTCGCTCCTCCCCAGCCGCGCGCCTCCGCCTGCTCTGCACGAAACCCCGGGCAGGGTCCGGCCGCGACCGCACGGCTCGGGATGCTGGGCGCATGACAGACATCGATCACCGACTCGCCCGCGACCGCATCCTGACCCGTGACGACGACCTCGACGAGGTGCTCGGCCTCCTGCTGCAGCACGCCATCAACCCCCGGCAGCTGTGGCTGATCTTCCTCGACGCCGATGGACGCCTCATCGATCCGCTGATGCCGTGTGATGACTACCCGCCGCATCCCAGCGAGAGTCCGAGCACCGCAGACCTCGCCTTCGCCCGCGACCTCGGGCACCGCCTGCGCTACATCGTCGAGGCGACGGGCGCGGCGAGCGTCGTGCTGGTGTGGGAGCGCGTCGGCCCCTCGCGCTTCGGGGTCGACGAACGCACGTGGGCGCGGGCGATGGCGCAGGTCTGCCGCGAGAGCGAGGTGCACCTGCGCGGGCAGTTCGTGCTGCACGACGAGGGCGTGCGGATGCTGTCGCCCGATGACTATGCCGACGCCGTCGGCCGCGGGTGAGGGCGAGCCCGCGCCTGGGACGTCACTATGCGTTCACCCGCGCGGCGCGGGCGAGCCGCGGGGGTCGGCCTATCCTGGACAGCATGACCGACGCTCTTCGCTCCGGTCTCGCGCTCGATGACCTGAGCCCCGAGATCCGACCCCAGGACGACCTCTACCGCCACGTCAACGGCGCCTGGATCGAGAGAACCGAGATCCCCGACGACAAGGCGCGCTGGGGATCGTTCCATCTCCTCGCCGAGCAGGCCGAGAAGCACGTCCGCGAGATCGTCGTGGAGTCGCAGCAGGCGGAGCCCGGATCCGAGGCGCGCAAGATCGGCGACCTGTTCACGAGCTTCATGGACACCGACCGCATCGCCGAGCGGGGCGCCGAGCCGATCGCCGCGCAGCTGGCGCGGGTCGAGGGGATCGACAGCATCCCGAGCCTGCTCCGGGCGGTCGGCGACCTCGAGCGCAGCGGTGTCGGCGGCCTGTTCGGGCTGTACGTCGAGCCCGACCCCGGAAACCCCGAGCGGTACGTCCCGGCGATCATCCAGGGCGGTCTCTCGCTGCCCGATGAGAGCTACTACCGTCTGCCGAACTTCGAGGAGCTGCGCGGTGCCTACCGTGCGCACATCGAGAAGATGTTCGCGCTCGCGGGTGTCGACGACACCGCGGCCGAGGCCGATCGCGTCTTCGCCATCGAGACCGAGCTCGCCACCCACCACTGGGACAACGTGCGCAGCCGTGACGCCGTGGCCACCTACAACCTCGTGACGTGGGACGAGCTGCAGGCCCTCGCCGGCGCCGACCTCGCACCGTGGCTCGCCGCCGTGGCGCCCGAGCACGAGAGCGCCTTCGCCGAGATCGTCGTGTCGCAGCCGAGCTTCGTCGAAGGTCTCGGCGCGCTGCTCGTCGCGGAGCGACTCGATGAGTGGAAGGCGTGGCTGCGCTTCAAGATCGTGCACGGGGCCGCGGCCTTCCTCTCGGATGACTTCGTCGAGGAGAACTTCGCGTTCTACGGCACGCAGCTGACCGGGGTCCCCGTCAACCGGGAGCGGTGGAAGCGCGGCGTGGGCCTGGCCGAGGCGGCGCTCGGCGAGGCGATCGGCAAGGTCTACGTCGAACGCCACTTCCCGCCCGCGGCGAAGGAGGCGATGGACGACCTCGTCGCGAACCTCATCGAGGCGTATCGCCGGAGCATCCAGACGCTGCCCTGGATGAGCCCCGAGACCCGCGAACGAGCGCTCGACAAGCTCGCCAGGTTCACCCCGAAGATCGGCTACCCGGCGAAGTGGCGAGACTACGCCGCGCTCGAGATCGACCCCGCCGACCTCGTCGGCAACGTGCGCCGCGCCCACGTGGCCGAGCACGATCGGCAGCTGGGCAAGGTCGGCGGGCCGATCGACCGCGACGAGTGGTACATGACTCCGCAGACGGTCAACGCCTACTACAACCCGCTCATGAACGAGATCGTCTTCCCCGCCGCGATCCTGCAGTACCCCTTCTTCGACGCCGAACGGGATGCCGCGGCCAACTACGGCGGCATCGGCGCGGTGATCGGTCATGAGATCGGGCACGGCTTCGACGATCAGGGGAGCCGTTTCGACGGCGACGGGCGCCTGCAGGACTGGTGGACCGAGCGTGACCGGGAGGCTTTCGAGCAGCGCACGAAGAACCTCATCGCGCAGTACGACGCGCTCTCCCCCCGGGGCCTGCCCGAGCATCACGTCAACGGCGCGCTGACGATCGGCGAGAACATCGGCGATCTCGGCGGACTCGGCATCGCGCTCAAGGCGTACGAGCTCTCGCTGGGCGATGCCGACGCGCCGGTTATCGACGGGTTCACCGGCATCCAGCGCCTCATCCTGTCGTGGGGGCAGATCTGGCAGCAGAAGGGTCGGGATGCCGAGACCATCCGCCTGCTGACGATCGATCCGCACTCGCCGAACGAGTTCCGGTGCAATCAGATCGTGCGCAACATCGACGTGTTCTACGAGGCCTTCGACGTCAACGAGGGCGACGAGCTCTGGCTCGCGGAGAGTGAGCGCGTCACCATCTGGTGACCTTCCGCCCGCGTCGCGCGCCTGGGGGCGCGGTGCCGGGCACCCCGACAACCGAATATCTGCACCACCGCACCTCGCACAGCTCGAACCGCTCCTCTAGGGAAGGACACCGTTCGTGGGCACGCCCCCTGAGCCGATCCGCGATACCTCACCTCAGCGCGCCACGCGCCGCGGCAGTCGTCGCACGTCGCGACGTGCCGCCGCGGGGAGGCGCTCGTTCTCCTCGACCATGCGGGCGCTCGAGGCGCTCGCCGCTTCGGGGGTGCGGGTCTCGGTGCACGTGGTCGACCTCGACCGAGGCACGGTCGCCATGGCGGGCGACGATCACATCACCCACCCCGTCGGAGGGCTCGGCGCCGTCCCGCTGCTGATCGAGGTCGCGGCCGGCTTCGATGCGGGCACCCTCGACCCGCTCGAGATCGTCGAGCGTTCGCGCGTCGAGGAGGTCGGCGGCCCCGGCATCTGGCGCCACCTCAAGGCGCCGGCACTGCCGCTGGCGGATCTCGCGGTGCTGGTCGCCGCGTCGGGCGACGCTCTCGCCTCCAACCTGCTGCTCGATCGTGTCGGCATCGACGCCGTGCATGCGCGGATCGACTCCCTCGGACTCGAGCGTGTCGCGCTGCTCGACCGCCTGCGTGATGCGCGGGGTCCCGACGATGCTCCGCACTTCGCGCTCGGTTCGGCCCGCGAGCTCGCCCAGGTGTTCGCCGCGCTCGTGAACACCACACTCGTGAACGCGTCGGTCAGCGCGCAGGTCGCGGAGTGGCTCAGCCTCAACCACGACCTCTCGCTCGCCGCCTCGGCCACCGGTCTCGACCCCTTCGCCCACGACGACGACGACCACGGCCTGCTCTTCATCAACAAGACGGGGCGCGACGCGGGTGTGCGCGCCGAGGCGGGCGTGCTCGCCGGTCCACGTGCGGGCCTGGCCTACGCGCTCATCGTGTGCTTCGACGACCTGTCGATCGTGCATCGACTGCGCGCGCACGAGGCGTTCCGCACGCTCGGCATCGACCTGATGGAGTACGTCTACTGACGCTCGAGCTCGTCGACCAGGGCGAGCCCCCGCAGCGCCCAGGCGATCTCGGCGCGGGCGCGATCGACGAGGCCCTCGTAGGTGAACCGCTTCCACGCGATGGTGCGCTCATGTTCGGCGGCAGGGGTCGCGGCCAGTCGTCGTACGAGCATCGGGTTGGACAGAGCCGCGATGTGTCGCAGCTCGCCCTCCCACTGCTCGAGCTCCCGCTCCCACTGCGCGATGTGGGAACGCAGGAACGCGCGCGCCGCCTCGGGCGTCGTGGTCTCGAGGTAGGCCGCCCGCAGGTGCGCAGGATCCCGTACGCGCGAGTAGTCCAGCGGTGACTGCATCCAAGCGAGGAAGGCCTCTTCGCCGGCGGGTGTGACGTGGTAGACCTTGCGGGTCCCGCGCTCACCGCGGGGCTGCTCCTCACCCTCGATCAGGCCTTCATTCTCCATCTTGCGAAGCTCGGGGTAGATCTGCGAGTCGGGGGCGTGCCAGACGTGGCCGACGGACTGCGTGAACTGCTTCTGCAGGTCGTAGCCCGACAAGGGTCCCACCCGAAGGAGCGCGAGTAGCGCGTATCGCAGGCTCATCTGGTTCCCGTCGTCATGCTCAGAGTGAGGCTATCAATGGTGCGAGGGGCCCGAGCGGAAGCTCGGGCCCCTCGGGTCCTGCAGTCGGCTCAGTCCTTGTAGCCGGTGCGCCATCCACCCTGGTACGTCGCGCGGGCGACGGTGGAGTACGGTACGGGGCTCACCACGGCGCGGACCTCGGTCTGCTCGTGCGGTTCGACCGAAGCCTTCTTGGAGCCGCCGTCGGGCTCGCCC
>NZ_QFPF01000115.1 GCF_003248605.1 Microbacterium sp. | reverse complement strand
GGCGCGCCTGCCGCAATCCGCACCGCGGCTCAGCCACGACCGACCCGCTCAACGAGCGGCTCGAACCAATCGAGAAGCGCTTGACGTCGCGTGTGCCTGACACGCACCCAAACGATCGCAGGCGGGGTGCCATGTCCGTCGCGTCGCCGGGACCGACATCGGTGACGTGCTCTGCCTGATGACCAAGACCCACGAGCATCCGCGCCATCGCGGGCGGCAGCTGCGCGTCGACCAGAAAACGCACGGTCTAGGAGGCGGTGAGAATCACGTGATCGGTCTGGGCCGCCGCATACTGCAGAGCTGCCTTGACATCGTCAGCCTCCAGATACGGATAGTCCTCGACGATCTCTGACACGGTGGCGCCGGCCGCGAGAAGCGAAAGCACGTCGGATACGCGCATGCGTGTCCCCCGAATCGCCGGGCGACCGTGCACCACGTCCGGGCGGACAACGATGCGATCGTTCAGAGACATGCGGTCAGATTACCCCCGCACCCGCAGTCCGCCTCGATCGCTGCGCTCCAGGATCTTTGCCCGGTGCCAACGTGCGAGAACATAGGACGGTGACCTCCCGCACTCCCGACCTCGGCCTGCTCTTCGACGTCGATGGCCCCCTCGCCAGCCCGGTCAGTCGCACGATCGCGATCGACAGCATCCTCGACGATCTGCTCGCCCTCACGCGCGCGGGCGTGCCGATCGCCTTCATCACCGGCCGCTCCGACGCCTTCATCCGCGACCAGGTCGTCACGCCGCTGCTCGGGCGCGGACTCGGCGAGGTGCTGCGCACCCCGGGCGCCCGCATGTTCGGTGTCTACGAGAAGGGCGCCGCGTGGTCGACGATCACCCCCGACGGGCTCGGCGACGTCGAGGTAGATCACGATGTCGCTCCCCCGCATGCGCTCGTCGACGATATCCGCATGATCGTGGCGACCGACTACGACGAGCTGGTCTTCTTCGACGACACCAAGCGCGCCATGATCTCGGTCGAGCAGCGGGTCGACGTCGAGAACGAGACCTTCCTCGCGCACCGCGACGCGTTCGACGAGGCCGCCTTCGATGCCGCCGTGCGACACGGCGTGGGGGTGCGCTATGGCGACCGCTTCGCGCCGGATGCCGCAGGCGATGTGCCCTTCCGCCTCGATCCGACGATCATCTCGACCGACATCGAGTCGGTGCTGCTCGACAAGGACCGCGGCGCCCGACGCGCGCTCGCGCACTTCGCCGCACTCGGCGACCTCCCCCGCACCTGGCGCACGATCGGCGATTCGCGCAGCGACTACAAGATGGCCGACGAACTGCACGCCGCAGGCTTCGAGGTCGCGCACGTCGACGTCCGCCCCTCCGACGGGATGCTGGAGCGTCCGTACGACGTGATCACCGAGGGTGATCTCATCCACGACGAGGCGGGCGCCGCGTTCCTGCGCGGCTGGGTCGAGCGGCTCGGCATCGATCCGCACCGCGCGTGAGCTACGGCGCCGGGCGCCGCGTGTCGTAGGTCGGATCGGCGGGGCGAGGCCCCGTGTCATCACGCAGCGCGGTGCGCAGGGTCGCGACGACGACCGCGGCGATCAGCAGCACGACGAGGACAAGAACGAGCAGGGATATCACGACGGTCACCTCCGGGAACGAGTGGGTTGCTCTGTACCCAACCGCGGCACGGCGCCCGCGACAACGGTCCACTTCACCCGCAGTGAACTCACGGCAGCCACGAAGGCCCGGATCTCACTCCGGGAACACTCATTCAGATGCCACTTCTTCGCAGGTGGACCGGACCACATGGCCCATCACACATCGAAGCGACCCGTGGTCGCCTGCGCGAGCGATCGTGGCGTAGACTCGACCGTGCGATCGGCATTTGCCTTTGGCAGAAGAGGCCCTGTCGGGGCCGCCGATCGCAGGACCCCCGCTTTCACCGTCGGATTCGATGGCGCAGGTGCGTGTTCACGAGGATGCGGCATCCGATGAGGCCACCCGCACCTTCGGGTGCAGCAGAACACGTAGGGAATAACACCATGACCACCGGAACAGTCAAGTGGTTCAACGCCGACAAGGGCTTCGGCTTCATCGCTCCCGAGGACGGCTCGGCCGACGTCTTCGCTCACTACAGCGCCATCAGCACGGGGGGCTACCGCACCCTCGATGAGAACCAGCGCGTCGAGTTCGACACCGCTCAGGGCCCCAAGGGCCCCCAGGCCGAGAACATCCGCCTGATCTGAGTTCGCCGAAGGGCGGTCCGCGCAAGCGGGCCGCCCTTTCTCATGCCCTCGCGGTGTTTCTCACACCCGCTCGGCCACCCGCGAACCGCGCACGACCGACGCCGGCAGCAGCGCGTCGAGCACGATCTCGGGCCGTTCGATCGCGGCGAAGTGCCCCGCCCCCACGATCGTGTGCTCCCGGTAGTCCGGGATCAGTCGGGTGAGGGCCGCGCGGTCATCCGCGCCGACGAAAACGTCCCTCGCGCCTCGAACCGCCCGCACCGGAGCATGGATGCCGCCCCACGCGCGCAGGTCGTACCGCGCCGCGGCGCGCGCCGCATCGGCGAACGCACCGGGTCGCACCTCGCGGGCGAGCGCCTCGAAGACGCTCGGATCGAGCGCTCCCCGCGCCGCGAACAGCGGAGCGGCCAAGAGCGTCAGCACGCCCAGCCGGTGCAAGGCCGTCGCCAGTACCCGGCCGGCGCGGCCCAGCGGGGAGAACAGGCGCATCGCCAGCAGCATCCCGGCGAACCACGGCAGGCGGCGACCCCCGCGCCACGGCCGGCGGATCGCATCGATCACGGCGGGCCCGGAGGGTGAGACCAGACCGACCGAGATCGTGCGCTCGGGATGACGTGACGCCAGATCGAGGGCGATCAGACCGCCGAGCGAGTGCCCGATGACACGCCAGCTTCCGTATCCGCGAGCGAGGACGACCTCGGCCACGGCCGCGGTCATCTGCTGTACGCCCACACCGCGCGTGTCGGCGACGGACTCGCCCCACCCCGGCAGATCGATCGCGACGACGTCGGCGAGGGGCCTGCCGAGCCGGCCCGACGCCTCGATCAGGGGGATCCACGTCGTCCACGACCCCGCGGCGCCGTGCAGCAAAAGGGTCGCGGGCCCGCCCGCGCGTCGCCCCGCGCGCACGACGACATCGCCGAGCGCCGTCTGCGCGACCTCTCGCTGAAGTCCCAGGTGCTCGGGGTCGAGGGCGAGAGAGGGGGATGCTGCACCGCCGCTGCGGGCGGGAGACGAAATGCTCACATCTCCTGTTCGTCACCGAACCCCGGACGGATGGCTCACCGCGCCGGTCGGGGCTCCTCCGAGTCCGAGGGCCGCGGCAACACGTTGCGCAGCGCGTCGGCAAGGGTGACCAGGCCCACGAATCGCTCGCCGTCCATGATGATCGCCAGCTGCTGACTGGCTCGACGCATCTGCGCGAGCGCCTCGTGCACGAGTGTGCCCGAGGGCAGCACGAAGGCTGCACGCGCGAACTCGCGCGCTGCCCGATCCGGGTCCTGCAGCAGAGTGTCGCGCACGTGCACGACACCGTCGATGCCATCGACGGGCGATCCCAGCAGGATGCGCAGGTGTCCCGAGACCTCCGCGGCCCGCTGCACATCGACCACGGTCGCATCGAGTGCGACCGTGGTCGGCGCGACACCGTAGGGGATCAGGTCATCGACGGTCAGCGTCTCGAGCTCGATCGCGCCCCGCAGCGACGTCTGGTACGACGTGTCCAGTGCCCCCACCTCGGCGGAATGCTCGACGAGGTGACGCAGCGTCGCGGTGTCGTACCCGCCGGCGGCGGCTCTATCGACCGGCTCGACACCGCTCGCCGCGACGAGCTTGTTGGCCATGCTGTTGATCCACAGCAGCAGCGGGCGGAATATCCAGATGAACGCACGTGCCGGCACCGCGATCAGGAGTGCTGAACGCTCGGGATGCGCGATCGCCCACGACTTGGGGGCCATCTCGCCGACCACGAGGTGCAGGAATGTCACGATGAAAAGGGCGAGCGCGAACGCGATCACGTCCGCGCCCCATGCGGGCAGCCACGACGAGAACAGCGGCAGCAGCCACGCGTCCACGGCCGGTTTGGTCACCGCGCCGAGCGCGAACGTGCACGCGGTG
This sequence comes from Microbacterium sp., assembly GCF_003248605.1. Lineage (GTDB taxonomy): Bacteria > Actinomycetota > Actinomycetes > Actinomycetales > Microbacteriaceae > Microbacterium. Next base: position 3,622 of record NZ_QFPF01000115.1, on the reverse strand, counting down.
ATGCCGAGCTGTGCACCCGCGAGCATCACCGTCAGTTCGTTCGAGCCGCGCAGTGCCGCGCGTGCGGGTCGACTCGTCGCCGCCATCTCCTCGAGCCTGTGGCGACGCGCGCCCAGCAGGGCGAACTCGATCACGACGAAGAACGCCGACAGGGCGATCAGGGCGATCGTCACGACGATCACGATCCAGGGATCAGTCATCGCGCGCCCTCCTCCCCATCGGCGGCCGGCACGCCGCCGGCCTCGCGGCGATCGCTGCCTTCGTCGTCGTCACGCTGCTCGCACAGCGTGACCTCGACTCGCGCGGGGACGTGCCGGGTGACCTCGAGCACCTTCACGTCCAGCCAGCGCGCGAGTGTCTCGTGCCACACGATGTCGGCCGCCTCCTGCGGCAGGTCGATGCGCACCTGATCGCCCACGCGGGGCAGCGCGCCGACCGAGGCGATCACAAGTCCCGCGATCGTCTCGTAATCGCCACGTGGCAGGTCGTGGCCGATCTCGCGTTCGGCCTCGTCGAGATGGACGTCGCCTTCCATCGTCCACGAGTCCTCGCCCACGGATTCGACGCCGGCGGGAAGCTCGCCGTCGTGCTCGTCCGTGATCTCGCCCACCACCTCTTCGGCGAGGTCCTCCAGAGTCAGGATGCCGGTGAACCCGCCGTACTCGTCGATGACGCAGGCGAGCTCATTGCGCTCGTACGCCATCAGCTCGAGCGCGTCCGGCAGGCTCATCAGCTCGGGCACGACGGTCGGACGACGCATCAGCTCGGTCACGGCGACAGCATCCCGGGCCTTGCCCGCACCCAGCACGTCCACCAGCTGCACCACACCCAGGGGCTGATCGTCGTCGTCGATGACGGGGTATCGCGTGTGCGCCTCGGCCATCATGGCGCGCACCTCGCCGATCGTCGTGTCGGGCCGGACGACGTCCACCCGGGAGCGGGGCACCATCGCGTGCTCGACGTCTTGGTGCGGGAAGTCGAGGATGCGATCCAACATGCGCGAGAGCTCCTCCGGCAGATCGCCGCTCTCGCGGGAGTCGGCGACGATGTGCTCGAGGTCGTCGGCCGTCGCACTGGAGTCGACATCGTGCACCGGCTCGATGCGCAGCAGCCGCAGCAGGGCGTTCGCGGCGTGGTCGAACACCGTGATCAGCCATCCGAACACCGTGAGGTAGACGAGCGTGGGTCCGGCGAGGACGCGAGCGAGGGGGCCGGAGTTCGCGATGGCGAGGTTCTTCGGGTACAGCTCGCCGAAGATCATCTGCACGACGGTCGAGACGACGAGGGCCGCCACGGTGCCGATGGTCACGCTGACCGCGGCGGGGATTCCGACGCCGCCCAGCAGCACGCCGAGAGACTCGCCGACGAGGGGCTCGGCGACGAAGCCGACGAGCAGGCCCGTCACCGTGATGCCCAGCTGCGCCCCGGAGAGCATGAACGAGGTACGGCGGGTGACCTTCAGCGCGCGTGCGGCGGCGGCATCCCCCGCCTCGGCCTGCGCCCCGAGCTTGGAGCGGTCGACCGACATGTAGGCGAACTCCTGGGCGACGAAGAAGCCGTTGGCGACGATGATCGCGAGGATGACGATGATTCCGAGGAGCAGGGTGAGCACGGCGATCAGCATGTCGCGGCGTCCCCTCGCTTCGAGACGGACCGGGCGCGCGTCGGGGTCAGGCCGACGCGCTTCGGACTATCGCCGGGTTCTTCGGATGGGCGTGTGGAGCGAATCGCACAGCTCATGGGGTTCTGATGCCTCCAAGCATGGTTGAGCGATCGAGCCTAGCGACTCATGGTGAAGGGCGGCTGTGCGCCTCCCCTACGCTCGGATCGTGGAGTCCGTTCTCTGGTACGTCATCCCCCTCGCGATGGCGTTGGCGCTCAGCGTGTTGCCGATCCTCGCCGCCGTGCTCATCCTCCTCTCCCCCAACCCGGTGCCCGTGGGCGTCGGCTACCTCGCGGGCTGGGCGCTGGGGGTGCTCGTGCTCGTGTCCGTGTTCACCCTCGGCGCGCGGGTCGTACCCTCGGTGGGCCCCGAGCGCATGCCCGGCTGGGCGCACGGCGTCGAGCTCGTGATCGGGATCCTGCTGGTCGTGTACGCCGTGATCTCGCAGGTGCGCTCGAGGACGAAGGATGCTGTCGCCCCGTCGTGGACGCGCGCCCTCAGCTCACTGAGCCCACGACGCGCCCTGCTGTTCGGTGTCGCGATGAACGTCCGGCCCAAGAACCTCACCCTCGCGGTGGCCGCGGGACTTGCGATCGGCTCCGCCGCGCTCAACCCGGTGGCCAGCGGCCTGGCGATCGTGGTGTTCACCGTCGTCGGGATCTCGACGGTCGCGGGGCTCGTGCTGAGCTTTCTCTTCGGCGACAAGCGCGTGCGGCCCGCGCTCGAGCGCTTCAGCATCTGGCTGCAGCGCCACTCGGGCCTGGTGCTGCGGGTGTCGCTGCTCGCGATCGGGCTGCTGCTGATCGGCATCGGCACGACGAACCTGGTGTCGGCGTGAGGGGGGCCGACGCGCCGATCGTCTATGCCGATGCCCCCGTGTCGGACATCGACCCGGTCGTGCTCTATCGCATGCTGCAGCTGCGCGTGGAGGTGTTCGTGGTCGAGCAGGGCGCCGCCTACCCCGAGCTCGACGGACGCGACATCGAACCCGGGGCCCGCATGGTGTGGGCGCAGGTCGGCGACGAGGTGGTCGCCACGCTCCGCGTGCTGCAGGATGCTGCCGGCCTGCGTATCGGCCGCGTCGTCGCCGCGGGGTCGGTGCGGGGCACCCCCGTCGCGTCGGACCTCATGCGCCGCGGCCTCGAAGTGTGTGCGCAGATCGACCCGACAGCATCCATCGCCCTCGACGCCCAGAGTGAACACCTTATCCAGCAAGCGCTGCCGCAGCTGATGCAGGGGCGCACCACGCTGGTGATCGCCCACCGTTTGGCCACGGTGAAGAATGCCGACCGCATTGCGGTGATGGACCAGGGCAAGCTGGTGGCGGTGGGCACGCATCAGCAGTTGATTGCGAGCAATCCGCTGTATGCGCGGTTGGCGGCGTTGCAGTTCAGTGATGGAGATGAACAGGTGAATCAGCGCCCATAAAAAATGCCCGCATCTTTCGATGCGGGCAATGAAACCTCTGTAGGAGCGAGCTTGCTCGCGAAAAACTCACAGGCGCCGAGTTTATCCAGGAAGCACGCGTTAGCGTTGACGTTCTTCGCGAGCAAGCTCGCTCCTACTGGTCGTCGAAGTACCGCTCATGCCAATCCACCAACGGCTGCGGTGAGTTGAGCTTCTGCCCGTAGATCACCGAATAAGACAGCACGTTCTGCACATACTGGCGGGTTTCGTCGAAGGGGATGCTTTCCACCCATACGTCGAAACTCAAGTGGTCTGCGCCGCGCAGCCATTGGCGCACGCGGCCTGGGCCGGCGTTGTAGGCAGCGGAGGCGAGCACGCGGTTGCCGTTGAACTGGCTGTGAACCTGGCTCAGGTAAGCAGCGCCGAGCTGGATGTTTTTATCCGGGTCCAGCACCTGGGCCGGGGAGGCCAGGGGGATGCTGAACTTGCGTGCGGTTTCCTTGGCGGTGCCGGGCATCAGTTGCATCAGGCCGCTGGCGCCGACGCCGGAGC